>NZ_JBSFYW010000056.1:0-58345 GCF_053599975.1 Streptomyces sp. NPDC005141
GGGCCAGGAGGTCAAGGAGGGCGACCTCGTCGTCGTCCTCGAGGCCATGAAGATGGAACAGCCCCTCAACGCCCACCGCTCCGGCACCATCAAGGATCTGGTCGCCGAGGTCGGCGCCTCGTTCACCTCGGGCGCCCCGATCTGCGAGATCAAGGACTGAACGGATGAGGACGGTCCACAGCGGGGTTCGCGGCACGGCGCCGGACGCGGTGCGGAGGCGCGGGCGATGAGTGCCTTGGCGTTGTCGGTGCTGCTGTGTCTGGTGTCGGCGCTCTGTTATGCCGTGGGGGCGTTGCTCCAGGAGCGGGTCGCCGTCGCGGCGCGCCGGCCGGCCGTGCACGCGACTCTCTGCTCCGGCCTCTGGTGGGCCGCGCTCACGCTCAACGGCGGGGGTGGACTCCTCCACGTGCTCGCCCTGCGCTGGGGGCCCCTGACCCTCGTACAGCCGCTGGGCGCGCTCACCATCGTGTTCGCCCTGCCCCTGGCAGCGCTGGGCCACGGCGAAGGGGCAGGCCGGGCAGGGGCGGGGCGGGCCGCGTGGGCAGGAGTGGGACTCGTCGCCGGCGGTCTGGCGGTGCTGACCGCGATGGTCGACACGGGGCCGGGCGGCGTGCTGTCCGTCCGGGACCAGTCGGTGATCGCGGGACTGGGCATCGCCGGTGTGGTCCTGCTGGCCGTCACCGCGGCCGGGATGCGGTGGGCCGCGGGGCGGAGCGCGGTGCTTGCCGCGGCCGCGGGTGTGGCGTTCGGTGTGGCGTCGGTCCACGTCAAGGCGGTCGTGGACGGCTGGGGCGTCCTCGGCGCGGGCGCCGAGGCGGCAGGCCTGTGCCTCACGGCGTTGATGGCCGTGGCGGGGCTGGCCGCGTCCCAGGCCTCGTACCGCGGTGCCGGCCTCACGGTGCCGCTCGTGACGACGACGCTGGTCAATCCGGTCGTCGCGTCCCTGATCGGTGTCGCCGTCATGGACGACGGATTCCGCTACGGCGCCGCCGGACTTCCGCTGGTGGTGACGGCCGCCGGCACGGCGGCCGTCGGACTGCTGGCGCTGGTCCGCGACCGGGCGGTCCGCGAAGGCACCGGGCGCCCCGAGGGATCGGTCCCGGTGGCCTCCGGCGTGCCGCGCGCGTCCCCCGGGGAGCGTGTGCCCTGCCTGTCAGCCCATGGAAGAAGTCCCGATGTCATGAGAGGCCAGTCATGCACGAAGAGCCCCTACGTCTCGCAGTGATCACCAGCAGTCCCCCGGAGAGCAGTTCGGGTCCCGTCGTCGCCCGATGGCTGACGCGGCAGGCCGAGCAGTTCGGCGTGTTCAGCGTCGACGTGATCGACGCCGTGGAGGCCGATCTGCCGGTGGTGGTCTCCCCGGCCCGTGCCGCGGAGGCGCGGGACCGACTCGACGAGGTGGCGACACGGATCGAGGCGGCCGACGCCTATGTGGTCGTCACCGCCGAGTACAACCACGGCTGCCCCGCCGTCCTGAAGAGCGTCATCGACTGGCATCCCACGCAGTGGCGCGGCAAGCCGGTCTCCTTCGTCTCGTACGGAGGCCGCTCCCGGGGGCTGCGAGCGGTGGAGCAGCTGCGGCAGACCTTCGCCGAACTCCACGTGGCGACCCTGCGCGACGGCGTCAGCCTGGCGGACGCGCGAAGCCACTTCGACGAGGACGGCAATCCGAGGGACGCCCCGGGTCTCGACGCGGCGGTGAAGACCATGCTCGGCCAGCTGATGTGGTGGGCCGCCGCGCTCCAACAGGCGCGCGAGCGACGCCCGTTCGCGGCGTGAACACGAAGGAGACGACGGTGGCAAGGCTGGAGACCCCGGGCATGCAGCGGACGTACGCGACCAGGACGTCCGGGGTCACGGACGTCACCCTCGACGCGGGCGGCATCACCCTGTCGGGACTGCACATCGAGCCGCCGGGCCCGTCACCCCGGGCGGTCGTGGTCGCCGTGCACGGCGGCGGAATGACGGCCGGGTACTTCGACGGGCAGGCGCATCCGAGCGTGTCGCTGCTGGGGCTGGGGGCACGCCTCGGCTTCTCGGTACTGAGCCTGGACCGGCCCGGCTACGGCCGCTCCGCCCGCGACATCCCGCACGGACAGAGCCTCACCGAGCAGTCGGCCACCCTGCACGCGGCGCTCGACGACTACGCGCGCCGGTTCCCGACGGGTGCGGGATTCCTGTTGGTCGCTCACTCCTTCGGCGGCAAGGTGGCGCTGACGGCTGCCGCCGACGACGTGCGGGGCCGGCTCATCGGCCTCGACATCTCCGGCTGCGGCCACCGCTACGCCACCGAGTCCAGGGAGCCGCCCGGTGTCCTCGCCCGCGACTCCTGGAAGTGGCACTGGGGGCCCCTGCGGCTGTACCCGCCCAACAGTTTCCGCTACAGCCGCCCCCTGCTGGCGCCCATGCCCCCGGTGGAGGAGCAGGAGCTGCAGCAGTGGTCGCGGTCCTTTCCGGGCGTCGCCGCACGGGTCCGGGTGCCGGTCCGGTTCACCTTCGCGGAGTACGAGAACTGGTGGCTGCACGACGCCGACGCGCTCGCGGACATGACCAGCCATCTGCGGGAGACCACCGTCACCATGGACAGGCAGCCGGACGCGGGCCACAACATCAGCCTCGGGTGGGCCGCGCGCTCCTACCACCTGCGCGTCCTGGCCTTCCTGGAGGAACTGCTCGCGCGGCGCGGGCAGGCCGGCGCGTGAGACAGGAGACGCCCCGGCGATCCGCGCGCACGACTGGGCCCGTCCCTCGGGTCAAGGCCATCGGCCGGTCCCTGTCGGTACGCAACTTCAGGCTGTTCTTCACCGGCCAGCTCATCTCGGTCATGGGCACCTGGATGATGATCGTCACGCAGGACTGGCTGGTGCTGTCCCTGTCCGACGACTCGGCCACCGTCCTCGGCATCGTCACAGCCCTCCAGTTCGCCCCCATGCTGTTCCTCTCGCTGTACGGAGGCCGGCTCGCCGACCGCCACGACAAGCGCACGATTCTCGTCGCGGCCAACCTCGTCTCGGGTGCCGTGTCGATGACCCTGGCTCCCTTGGTGATCACGGGAGCCGTGCGCGTATGGCACGTGTGCGCGCTGGCCTTCTGCCTCGGCGTGGTCAACGCGATCGAGACGCCGACCCGGATGTCCTTCGTGCACGAGATGGTCGGCGCCGAACTCCTGCCCAACGCCTCGGCTTTGAGCGCCGCCTACTTCAATCTGGCACGCATCTTCGGGCCCGCGATCGGCGGCCTCTTGATCACCTGGCTCGGCATCGGAGCCGTGTCGGTGCTCAACGCGGTCAGCTACCTGGCCACCGTGGCGGCGCTGCTGATGATGCGCCCCGCGGAACTGCTGCGGGGGAGGAGCACCGCGCGGGACGGACGCTCCGTCGACGCGCTGCGGTATGTCGCATCGCGCCCCGACCTGCTCCTGCCCCTCCTCACGGTCGCCCTCGTCGCCCTATTCGGCCTGAACTTCCAGCTCACCCTGCCGCTGCTCGCCAAGACGGTCTTCCACGCCGACGCCGGGTCCTTCGGGCTGTTCACCTCCGCCGTCGCCGCGGGATCGCTCATCGGCGCCCTGATCGGCACGGGACGCAAGGGGCGCCCGTCGGCGGTGCTGGTGGCCGGAGCGGCCGTCGCCTTCGGTACGGCCGAGGCACTGACCGGGCTCGCTCCGGGGCAGGGCACCGCCCTGGTCCTGCTGGCCGTCACGGGCTTCACCGCCCTCTTCTTCACCCAGGCCGTCAACCACCGCGTGCAACTCGGCTCGGCCCCCGGCTTCCGCGGTCGGATCCTGGCGCTCTACACCCTGCTGCTGCAAGGATCGACGCCCTTCGGCGCTCTCCTGACGGGCTGGATCGCCGCCCGCCACGGCGCTCGCGCGGCCCTCGTCGCCGGCGGCGTGATCTCCTTGGTCACCGGTCTCGCCGCCCTGGCCTTCCTCGCGCTCCGCGCTTCCCGGCAGGGAGGGGCCGATGCCCCCGCGCGTGCCCCGGTGGCGTCAGGGATGTCCGGTCCCGGCGCTGGGCAGGACCGGACGGAAACACCCGCGGCGAAGAGGAGGACCCGCTGACGGGCACGACGCGCGCTCGACGCGGCCGTGGAATACGCCTCGGACGCCGGGTGCTGAAAGAGTGCCCGCCCTCGGCGGAACGGGCATCCCCGGAGGGAGTCTGCGCGTTGGAACCCGAACCGAGCCCGGCGACGACGACCAGGGACGGTCCCGTGCGCTCCGGGCCACGCCTTCGTCCTGCCGGATCAGATCGATCGATCGGGGGGAGCGGATCCCGACGTCCCGCGGGGACGTCGGGATCCGCTGGATCACTCGGCCGCCGCGGGGAGTTGCGGCGCCGTGCCGGACATCCATATCGGCCGGACAGAGGTCCGGGAGAAGCGCCACCCGTCGGCCGTGCGACGCAGGTCCACATCCCACACGCCGCCGACGGTGAACAGGGGGTCGAGACCCTCCCCGAGCTTCTTGAGCGTGGACTCGTGGTGGATATGGGTCATCAGGGAGTTCCACGACGCCGTGGCGCCGTCGCCGTCGCCCTCGATGAGGATGTCCGTGTTCATGTACTGGATGACGGCCCAGTCCTCCACGGCCTGCTGCGACTGGCGCACGGCCTCCGCGCCCACCGCGGTCCCGTGCGGGCTCTCCGCCCTGACGTCATCGGTGAAGTATTCCTTGCCCCAATCCCCTTCGAAGCGCCGCTCATTGAGAGCACGGAAAAACCGGCTGATGAGTACAGTGATTGCGATGTCGTCCTCTTGAGTGGTCATGTCGTAAACAATCCGCTTCAGCCCGATGCACCGTCAAGTAGGTATTTGGTCAGCCGACCGTCGAGAAATGGTTGGATGGGTAGTAGGGTCGGCAAAGCGGTCTATGATTGCGACACGCATCGAAGGCCGACGGCGCGTCACATGCGGTCTGACGCAAGGCGTTTGACCTGCTCAACAGCGTGCGCAAATGGTGCGGAGCGGCGGCCGCTCGGCCGCCGGAATTAGAGACGAAGTGAAGGGAATTCCCCATGCCGGTGCAGTACACCGATCGCCTGGCGACTGGAGAGCGAGCGGCGAGCGAGCTTGCCGCCGCGCAGCGCAGTCCCGAATTATTCACCATTCATCTGCTGACCGTTCTCAGTGCGCAGGATGATTCCACTTTCTCGGCCCTGCTCGTTGCCAACGGCGTGGATCTGGCGGCTTTCCATGAATTCTCCGCCAATCGCAGCCGCCAGATGATTCCGCCGGTGTCCCGGACGTCCGCGGACGACATCCGGCCGAGCCAGGAGCACGCGGCTCTGCTGGAGGGTGCGGTCGCCGAGATGGGGGAGATCGGCGACAGCCGGCTCGGCACCGAGCATCTGCTGCTGGCGGCGCTCAAGTACCGTCCCGGCAAGGGCGCCTGGGCCGTCTTCGGTCTCTCCTACGCTCCGGTCCGCAAGAGCTTGGACGCACTGAGGAAGAACACGACGGTGTGACCACGGGGAGGTCATCCGGCCGGCGTGTCACACACCGCTGTCCGGATGACCGCCGCGTCGCCGATCTGTTCGTGGCTCCGCCGCGGGTGATGGCCGGGCGGCCGGTCCTGGGTGTTGGAGTGCGAATGCGAACTCGGCCACGCGCACCGGTGAGTTCAGCGGTCGGTCCACGCTGATGTCTGCCGTCTGCCGTCTGCCGTCTGCCGTCCGCGGTCCGCCGGTCAGTCGGTCCGCCGGTCCGTTGGTTCGACGCGGGTTGCGGTCCCTGCCACCTCGATCGCACGCTCGCGCCGCGCGCGATGCCATGACGCGTGCCGCGACTGGGCCATTCGGCTTCCCCTGCCTCGCGCCCGTTGCCGGACTTCGGTGTCGTAGTCCCCGAAGCGCGCCGGCATCCGCACGGGCGGCATCGGGCGCTCGGCCGTGAAAGGACCAGGCATGCACAGATCGGTATCCAGAGGGAGCCGTCGCAGGGGCGCGGCGGCGGTCGCCGCGGCGGTGGCGTTCTCGACGGCACTGGCCGGGCAGCACTTTGCCGCCGCCGACACCGGAGCATCTTCCGCGCCGGCCCTGAAGCTGCACTGGAGAGCGTGCGTCCAGGGCAGCCCGTTCGACTGCGCGACCGCGCGGGTGCCGCTGGACTACCGCGACCCCCGCGGGCGGACCATCGAACTGGCGGTCGTGAAGCGGAAGGCGACCGGACCCGGTCGGCGTATCGGCACCCTGTTCTTCAACCCCGGCGGACCCGGCGGGCCGGGAACGGTCCAGATGCCGCCGGAGTACGGCTTCTTCCCCGAGAAGGTGCGGGAGCGGTTCGACATCGTCAGCTGGGACCCCCGCGGGATCGGTAACAGCACCGCGGTGAACTGTTTTGAAAGCCCCGAGGAAGCCGCGGCCTGGAACGCGAGCAAACCGGCCGGCTTCCCGGTCGGCCGGCAGGAACAGAAGCAGTGGGTCGCCGCATACAGGGAACTGGGTCGCCTCTGTGAAGAGCGTGACCCCGAGTTGCTGCGGCATGTGTCGACCGAGGACACCGCTCGCGACCTCGATCAGCTCCGCGGGGCGGTCAGCGACCCGAAGCTCACCTACCTCGGGATCTCCTACGGCACGATCCTCGGCGCCACCTACGCCAACCTCTTCCCCTCCCGAGTCCGTGCCATGACTCTCGACAGCAACATCTCCCCGACGGCCTGGACGAACAACGCCTCCGACGACGCCCGGCTGCCGACGTTCCTGCTCATGGGCTCGGACGGCAGCGCCGCAGCCACCCTGGACCAGTTCCTGAAGCACTGCGGATCCGACTCGGCCCGGTGTGCCTTCTCCGCCGGCAGCCCGCAAGCCACCCGGAAGAAGTTCGACGAGCTGATGAACCGCCTCCGGCAGCGTCCGGTGGGCCCATGGACGTACGCCAGAACGGTGAGCGACGCGATCAGCAGCCTCTACATCGTCAACCCCGGATGGACGGAACTGGCCGTCCGGCTCCAGGACCTGTGGCAGGGCCGTGTGCCGCAGCCCGCCGCGACCCCCTCCGCCCCTTCGCTCCCGGTCGCGGTCCCGTATCTGGGTGAGGAGCAGGCGGCTGCCGTGCTCTGCGGAGACAGCCCCAATCCACGTGATCCGCGCGTCTATCCCCGGCTCGAGCAGGCCAGTGCGGCCCGGACGGGCGACGCCGGACGGCATTGGACGTGGGCCGCCGAGCCGTGTGCCACCTGGCCGGCGGTGGCCGCGAACCGCTACACCGGCCCGTGGAACAAGCCGACCGCGAAGCCCATCCTGGTCGTCGGGACGGCCTACGACCCCTCCACGCCCTACAGCAACGCGCAGGCCATGGCCAGGGAACTGGCCGACGCCCGCCTGCTCACCAACACCGGGTACGGGCACACGGCACTGCTCAATCCCAGCAGCTGCATCAACGCGCACGAGAGCCGCTACTTCATCGACGGCACCCTCCCTCGGCCCGGAACGAAGTGCGAACAGGACACCCCGCCCTTCTCCGCAGCCGTGTCGCGCACAGGCGCCGTCACCGGCAAGGGCGGACCGGACCCGCGCTGACAGGCGTCGGCGGGATCGTTCGGGCGAGTCGGGCTGGTTCAAGGGCGGCGCTCTCGATGCGGGCGTGAACGCCCTGGGTTTCGCGCTAGATCATGCTGAACCATCGCCCGAGGTTCGGTCGTCCCGCTAGGCTCCGGTACCTTCCTGTGGTCAGTGGGAAGGATGAAGTCGCCGTGGCGTAGCCGACGTTGCGGTCATGAGCGTCCCTCCAAGATCGTGTCATCGCGACCCGACCTGAGGTGACACCCGGCTCTCCCCGAACCGGTGGCCACCGCCCGCACCAGCCGCACCAGAGCCGCACGCGCACGTTCGCCCAAGAGACGTGCCCAAGAGTCGCATCCGCCCGTCAGGCACGAACTCACCGACGACCCAGCACACTTGGGCAGGGCGCTTGGGCACTTGGGCGCCGGTCGGCCAAGACTCCCATGTCCGCGCACCAACACCCACTCACAGAGGTCTGATGCCCACTCTCAGATTTGGCAAGTACCTGACATTGGCGGCCGCGGCCCTCCTGCTGCTGGCCACGGCCCCAGGAGCGGTCGCCGCCACCGCTGACCCGGTGGGCACCGCGCCGACGGCTTCCGCCGGAGCACAGGCGACCGAGACGTGGCAACCCCCCTTGTCCACGCGCGGACGGTACGTCGTCGACGCCGATGGCAACCGTTTCCGGCTGAAGTCGGCCAACTGGGACGGTGCGCAGGGCTCCTGGACGGGCAGCGGGAGCACCACCGACCCGGCCAACCATCACGCCGGACAGAACTCCTACGGCATCCCCCTCGGCCTGGACCGTGTCCCCCTGCCCCAACTGCTCGCCGACTTCCACCGGCTCGGCATCAACAGCATCCGGCTGCCCTTCTCCAACGAGATGATCCGTACGACGACGCCGGTTCCGGACGTCGCCCTCACGGCCAACCCGGGGCTGCGCGGCAGAACACCCTTGCAGGTCTACGACGCCGTGGTCGCCGCCCTCACCCAGGACGGGTTCGCGGTCATCCTCAACAACCACACCAACACCTCGCGATGGTGCTGCGGCATCGACGGCAACGAACGGTGGAACAGCGGGCAGTCGACCCAGCAGTGGGCGGACGACTGGGTCTTCATGGCCCGCCGCTACGCCGGTGACCCGCGCGTGGTGGGCGCCGACCTCTACAACGAGGTACGCCGCGACGTACTGGACGACCCCAACTGGGGCCTGGGTGACGCCCACGACTGGTACGCGGCCGCCCAGCTCGCCGCCGACCGCATCCTCGCCGAGGCCAACCCCGACCTCCTCATCGTCATCGAGGGGATCAACTGGACCGGTCTGCCGGTCGACGGGTTCCCGCACGGCCGCCCCACCCTCACCCCCGCGCGCACGCTCTCGCACACCCTCGTCGCCACGCACAAGCTCGTGTACTCCGCCCACTTCTACGGATACACCGGCCCCAACCACAGCGGCGCGACCGGGATCGGCGAAACCCACGACGCGCGCTACCAGGACCTCACACGCGACCAGCTCCGCCAAGTCCTCGACGACCAGGCCTTCTTCGTCTCCTCGGAGGGAAAGCAGCACTTCACCGCGCCGGTGTGGGTCAGCGAGTTCGGCATCGGAGCGGGTGAGACCGGCACCGCCGCCCGTACCTGGTTCGGCAACATCACCGACTACTTCGCCGACCGCGACGCCGACTTCGCCTACTGGCCGCTCGTAGGGTGGGAGGGCCACGACGACTGGTCCCTGCTGCGCTACGACACCTCGGGCAACCGGTACGGCATCCTCGACCAGACCGACTGGCGCGCGACCGCGTGGAACCGGCTCATGACCGCGCCGACGCGCACCGGGTCCGTCGCCGCGGTCCCCAGCTGGCGCATGCTCGCCACCGATCACGGCGACTACGTCCAGTCGCTCCGGGTGCGGGCGAACGGAGACTGGAACTCGGGTGCTTCCAAGGCCACTTGCCCCGACGGCCAGCGGCTGATCGGGCTCGGCCACAGCGGCGTTCGCGGGCTGTGCACCGACGTCTCCACCGGCGACCTTCGCGCCGCGGGCAACACGCAGACGGTCGTCACCGACGAACGCCATGTTCCCGCGGGCGGCGACTGGGCATCCGGCTACACCAAGTTGCAGTGTCCCGCGGGGAACTTCCTCATCGGCTACAGCCGGCGCGGTGGCCGGACGTCGGCGGCCCTCTGCGTTCCCGCCGGGCACGCGCTGGCGGGCGCCGGGCGAACCGTGTGGTTCGACCGGTCCGACAACCGCCCCGCCGACGCCGCCGGTGGCGACTTCGCCAACGGCGACTACAAGGGCCAGTGCGGCGACGACGAGTACGCCGCCGGGATCGCCTTCACCACGCGCCTGGGCGCCAACCCGGGCCCAGCCGCACTGCTCTGCCGCAAACTGACCTGATCACCACTCCGCCGCTGTCAAGGCCGCGCGTCATCCCTGGTGGCCGCGGCCGACGGGACCGGTGTGGGGCGCCACTTCCGCGGCGCCCCACACCCGGCATCAGGGGAGATCGCGGATGATCAACCGCTCCCACGGTCAAGGAAGAGGTGCTCGCGCGGCTTCGCTGTGGCAGAGGGGGACTCGGATGGCGGAGGACGACGACCCACCAGCGGACTGGGGTGCGGGAGAGCGCCGCATGTGGGAGGCGTATCGCCGCGGCGACTGGTGCGAAGACGTGAGGGGGGTTCCGCACTGGATCATGCTGAAGGACCGGCGAATCGGCACTGTCGTACCCCCGCTCCGCGAGGGCCGGCGGTTTCCGCGGCACGTCCCTTCGAAGCCGCGCGGCGGAACGTATCCCCCGGGGCGGAATCTCGTTGAAGAGGTCATCGCGCAAACGCCCCCGACGGTTGCGCGGCACGTGAGGGCCCGAATCCCTGCCCGGTCTCGGGCCCTCACACCCGTCCGCCGTGAACTGAGCCGGCCAGGCGATGTCAGTGCCTGCCCGTACGGTCTTCTCATGGGTGATCAATGGGCAGGTGTACGGGAACGCAGGTGCACGGGAACCCCTCACCGGCCTAGCCGGAAGTGGTGGAGCGGGTCCGCCACAGGTCGCGGAGCAACGCGATCTCGGCCATGTGGTGGATGAATTCGAGGTTGGCCCCCGCCAGCACGGCGATGAAGGGGTCGTCGGGGTCGGAGCCGTACGGGTACTGCGAGAAGCCGACCGTGTCGAGCTGCTCGTCGGTGACGGCGCCGACGCTGTCGCGCCAGCGGTCGATCAGCGCCCAGAACCGCTCGAGTGCCAGGGGCGCCGAGGGAGTGAAGTCGGTCAGCAGCTTCGGTTCGTGCCGCCGCTCACCGAAGGTCCACTCCCAGCCGCCGGCGAAGTGGAAGTGCAGGTGCCCCAGCCGCCACGCGATGGTCGTGACCGGCGTTTCGTCGGGTTCCGGCGCGCCGGTGTGGGCCAGGATCTGCTCCACCCGCTCGACACTCACGCTCCAGTCATCGGCGATCTTGGCCACGCTCATACCGCCGGCGGCCTGCCAGGCCACCTCGGCGTACTCGTTCGCCGGGATGTCCGCTGCGCCGAGGTCGAGCACCCACTCGCCCGGACCGAACGCCCTGGGTGTCGTCGCCTGGTCCCGGCGTCTGATCGACCAGCTTCCGGGCACCGGCTCCCACAGGTACTCCTCGTCGCCGAGCCCCGCCAGCCGCACCTGGGCCATCTCCCTGGCGTGGTCGAACTGGTCGAGCAGCAAGCCCAGTCGGTCGGTCCGCGCGCCCTCGATCTGCATGCCCGGTTCCTCTCGCGTTCGCGTCTCGCATCTCACTGCGCTCAGGCGGAAGTTAGCGGCTCGCTCCCCGGGGCGCGACCGATTTCCTCGTCCACCGGCCGGTGCCGCACCACGCACAGCGCCGTGTTCCGGGAGGTTCAGGTTCTGCGGAGGACGCGGCCCGAACCGGCCGCGACGGTGGTCGCCAGCAGCCGGCCGGTACCGACGAAGATGATCGCCACCCACTGCATGGCCCCGCTCGGGCCGTACGCCCGCTCCTGGCCGAGGTCGACGAGCGGGAGCAGTAGATCGAGGGTGTAGACGACCGACGGGTAGTGGGGATAGTTACCGTCGCCGACGGGTGTGGGCGGCCACGTCCCGAAGAGCGTGGGACCGATGGTCAGAGGGCACGCCAGGAGTCATCCGGCCCGCATCGGGCCCCGGTCGTTCACGGCCGGGTCAAGTCGACGGCAGATATCCGATGAGTCGGTCGACGAGGGGGACCGGGTGCGACAGCGCGGCCAGGTGCCCACCGGGAATCGTCTCGGCCTCGACCCCGAGGCGGTCGTGGGCGACTCGGCGCTGGAACTCCAGGGGGAAGAACCGGTCCTCGGCTGCGGCAAGTACGTGTGTGGTCACGTCGGGCCATTTCTCGATGTCGCAGGGCTGGCTGAAGGTGATGTCGGCCTCGGGTTGCTGGTGATCCGCTCCGGCGGCGGCGACTTCGGCCGGGACGTCATGCAGGAAGTAGGTGTCCAGGTCGAATTCCGCGGTGTATCCGCCCGCTTCGGCCGCGGCGACGCGGGCCGGCTCTGAACCGGTGTTGCCCCACCACTGCCCGGGCGTCTCGCCCGGCAGCGGAATCATCGCGTTGACGAGCACCAGCCGTTCCACGGGGGTGCGGGCGCAGGCCATCGGCGCGGTGAAGCCGCCCATCGACTGGGCCACCAGTACGACGCCGCGGCGATCACCGATAGCCGCAACGACCGCCTCGGCGTACTCGGGCAGCCCCGAGGACTCGTCGGCGCCGGGCAGATCGACGGAGACCACCTCGTGCCCCCGGCTCCGCAACCCGGACACCACACGATGCCAGTACCAGGCCGAACCCCCGGCCCCGGGAACCAGGACGAACATGCGCATCCTCACTTCCATCGGCTTCACCCTCAGGACATATAGACCGCAGGGAGCGACGAAAATCATCGGTCGCCGCCCCGTGTGTTCGTATGTGGCCTACTGCGACGTCACGAGGGATGGAACTCGTACCGTCACCGGGGGATCTCGGAGGTGTCAGGGCCCCCGGTCAGCCGCAGTGTCACGAGGGCCGCCATCCCCGCAGCGGTGCCGAAGGTGAGAGCGGCCGGGACACCGACGCCGAGCTTCGAGAAGAGGTGGACCGGGCCCCACACGGTGCCCGTGTCGTCGATCGCCATGTGCAACGCTTGGCTCGCCAACAGCCCCAGCACGGTTGCGCAGACCGCGCCGATCGCCATCGCCGGAACCGTGGTCCGTGTGAGCAGGCCGGGCAGGAGTCGCAGGGCCCACCACACGACGGCCAGCACCAGCACGTCGGCGGCCCGGTAGAGCAGCCAGTCGCCGAGAGGTGTGGTCGCCGGGCCCGTCCAGCCGCCGAGCAACAGCCACTGACGCAGCAGGTCACCGGGTTCGGACAGCAGCCCTCCGCCGCCGAACGAGGTCTGGATCCGTGCCGCCACCGCATCGTACGAGAGGATCACCAGCGACAGCGCGACCACCGCGGTCCCGGCGCTCGCGGCCAGGCGGGCGGCGCACGGTGGCACACCCCGCCGGGGCAGCGGGTCCTCACCCTTGGCCGTGACACGCGCCACGAGCACCGTGAGCAGGGCGGTCAACAGGGCCGTGAGCACCACGACCGGCCCGCTCGACGCAATGACGCTCGCCAGTTGCGGCAGGACCCGGTAGCTGCCGTGCTCCCGGGACGCGAGCAGCCACGGAGCGGAGACGGTCACGGCCAGCGTCCCGGCCACCGGCCCCCAGGCCCAGAGCGCGAGCAGCGTGGCCGGCGTACGGCCCTGCGTCGGCGGAATCCTGCGGATCAGGAGCAGCGCGCCGGCCAGGAAGAACACGAAGACCGCCACGAATCTGATCTGCATCGCGGTGCCGTACAGCCCGGCGTACTGGGTGCTTCCGCTCAGGGTCGTGTCTCCGCCGGCGGCCCCGGGCCCGTCGGACCACAGGTCCGCCGGGGGGTTGTACGACCAGGGTGCGAGCCATCGCGTGAGTTCGCTCGCGGACTGGGCGTCGAACACGCTTGTGGTGCCGCGCAGTTGCAGTGCCTGTGTGCTTGCTCCCGCCCACCACAGCAACATGGTGATCACCAGGCCTCCGACCAGTGCCGGTATCACCGCGCGCCGATATGTCATGTGCCTTCCCCCGCCTCGGGCCTGCACCCGTGAGTGTTTCGATCAAGGGAAGAGTAGGGGTTGATGATCGCTGACGACACACGTCCGGCCGGGCGGCCGACTGCTCCCGCCCCAGCCGCCGTTGCCCCGAGCTCCTCGCGCCTCCGGGATCAAGAGTTCCGGTCCGGCGCTCTACGTTCTCGACCGTTCGTAGCCGTCAAGGGGGCCGCAACCAAGGCCAGTTGTACGGCGTGTGATCTGGTGGGGCAGCTGTCGTCCGTCCCGATCCGAACCCGAAAGCGAAGGGGTGCCGATGACAGAGGATCCTGCCGGGGATGTGACGTCGCAGGCCGGACCTGGCCTCAGGCGGACCGGGACAGTGAGGGCGCGCGTAGTCCGTGTGGTGTTCCGCCTTGTCATGGCTGCTCTGATCGTGCTTCTCGCCGTACGCACCTACGAGGAGACGGCCGTGGCACTCGCGCGGTCGAACGGTTCGCTGCGCACGGTCGGGGCCACCGTCACCGGGCTGACCGGCCACACAGAGTCCGGGAGGGAGGGCGGAGGCCAGGACGGCGGCAGCGGTATCTGGTTTGTCCACACCGAGTACACGATCGAACTGCGTGTCGGTGACGAGCTGAAGACGGTGGACGGCGTCCCGGATGATTCGGCGCACGCCCTTCAGGAGGGACAGCGGGTCGAGGCGGGGTTGTGGCACGGGCGGGTCGTGGAGATCGACGGGCGCGACGTGTGGCCCGGCTGGCACCCCGGCGGGTGGGACATCGCACTGTTCGTGCTGTACCCACTGATCATGGGCTATCTGATGGCCCTCGCCGTGGCGGCCTTCGCGTATGTGATCTGCCGCCGTGGCCCGGTGCGGCTGGAGCGGCGCGAGCGGTCCGGGCCCTGGCTGCTCGGGTTCTTCGTCGGGGTTGCGGCGATCTTCGTACTCATCGTGTGTGCGGCCTTCGGGATCCGCCCCGTGTTCTGGCCGCTCGTTCCCGTCGGTGCCGGGACCGTGGCCGCGCTGGTGAGAGTGCCCGTGGTGATACGACGGATCCGGGCAGCCCGCACCATGGACGTACCCGGCGGGAGCCGATCGGCCGCGGTGTGAGGGCGTACTGCGGAGCCCGAGGACGGCGACGCGGTGGAGTGACCGACCGGTCGGCCCGGAGCGCGGTCATGGAATCGCTGCCGACTTGTGTTCCGGGCCGTTCCGTCGACCTGGGACAGGAACCGTCGAATACCTGATGATCCGTCATGGAGTAGTCCCGTCAGGCCTGTCGATCAGGACCGAGTTCGTACCCGTACCGTCCGCCCGCGCCCCGACCTGCGCCAGTGTCCTGCTTCGTTCCGCGGACCGGACATCCGGCCAGCGGACCGTTACGGCTCCTTCGCGGTCGCCTGGCTGTCCGATCGCGTTCGGGCCGCGCTCTCCTGGGCCTCGAGAAGCGCGTCGCCGTGCTCGACCGCCCAGCGCCCGAGCTCCCTCATCGGGCCCTCGACCAGACTCTGTCCCAGGGTGGTAAGGCTGTACTCGACACGAGGCGGTGCCTCGGCGTGCGCCTGACGGTCGATCAGACCGTCGGAGAGCAGGCGACGCAAGGTGTCGGTCAGGACCTTGTCGCTGATGCCGCCGATCGTCGCGCGCAGTCGGCAGTCGGCGACCAACTCGTAGCAGTGGGCTTCGTGTTCAGTCATCGCACCGCCATCATCGCGCGCCGGTCACGCACTGATCGGTGCGTAACGCCCTCCCTACCGTAACCACTCGACCGACAACTGTTGGAGAGGGAGCGGCGATGCGCATCGGGATTCTGGGGACGGGGACACTGGCGGCGGCACTGGGGGAGGGCTGGGCACGTGCGGGGCACGACGTGGCGATCGGCGGACGCTCGCCGTCCGTGGCGGAGAACCTGGCCGAGCGGCTGGGACACGGGGTGCTCGCCGTCTCGCGGCGCGAGGTGGCCACGGGGCGCGACGCGGTGCTGCTCGCCGTGACCTGGGACGGCGTCGAGGACATGCTGGGACTGGCGGGTGCGTCCGACGGCGTGCTCGAGGGGACACCGCTGATCGATCCCACGAACGCCGTGGCGCACAGTGTCGGTGCGCTGCTCACGGGACACGGCGAGTCGATGGCGGGGCGGATCGCCGAGCTCGCTCCAGGAGCCCATGTCGTCAAAGCGTTTCATCTCTTTCCCGCCGACCAGTGGACGAGCTCACCAGCCAGTGGCCGATCCCGTGTGACCGTGGCGATGTGCGGAGACGATGCGGCCGCACTGCGCGTGGTCGGCGAGCTGGTCCGCGATGTCGGCGGGGCACCCGCGACTCTCGGAGCGCTGGATCGCGTCCGTCAACTGGAGGAGGTGGCGGGGTTTGTCATCGGGCTGGCGTTCGCAGGCTTCGACCCCAACTCCGCGATCCCGCGTGTCCCTTCACCGGCTGCGACGAAGTGATCCGGTGTCCACGCCGGTCCGGGAGCTTCGGGCCGACACCCGTGCGTCCGGTGGGCACACCCCGCCGCATCCGTCGCCGCCGTACCCAGCTGTCGGCCCGCCTCGCCGGCCGACGGCCGGTCGACGACAGTGCAGGTAAAGTGGGGTGCGGCGTTGACCACCACGGACCCATGAAGGCAAGACCTGTGCGGGAGCAAGCGAGCGTGCTCAGCGATCGAGAGTCGGACGCTCCGGTGGTCGGCCGATCGGCCCAGGCCGCGGCGACCCGTCAGCAGATCGTCGAGACGGCGCAGCGCCTCTTCTCCGACCGCGGCTACCAGGCGACCTCGTTGCAGGCCATCGCGAACGAAATGGGTCTCACCAAGGCCGCTGTCTACTACCACTTCCGAACCAAGGCACAGATCCTCCAGGCCTCGCTCGATCCGGCGGTGGAGGAAATGACGGTGCTTTTGGACGAGTTGGCGGGCATGACATCGCGTCGGGAGAAGCTGGACGCGTATGCCGTCGGCTGGGTCGACTTCCTGGTGCGCAACCGTGAACTGGGAACCATGCTCCTGCACGATCCCGAGATCCGGGCCGCCAGTATCTACGCCGAGAACGACGGGCGAAGGCGTCGCGTCCTGCGGGTTCTGTTCGGCAACTCACCCACGCCGGCGGAGCGCATGGCCTACGTGATGTGCGTGTGGATGCTGGAAGGGCTCGGCGAACTGTCCGACCTATCGGACGATGATCTGAGGGTCACCCTTCTCCTGACCGCCCGGGGTCTCCTCGCCGTTCCCGGCGGCGAAGCGAGATCCGGCGAGGCGTGAGCCGACGTCCGTGAACGACGTGACCGATTTCGCTAGCCAATGGCTAGTGAGTGGCTACTCGCTGGTAAAGTTGAGTGCGGGTTCGTGACGTCGAGGAGCGAAGGGCGATGGTGAAGGTGGCGGGCATGCTATTGCGGAGTCGTGGGTCGGGCCGGCTGCCCGGCCTGCGAGAGTTCTCCCGTGCCGCCGCCGCGGAGACCAACAGCGCCGATGCCGCGGCTCGGATCGTCGAGAGCCACCTGGGCCGGAAGGGCCGCCGCGCCCTGTTGAGCTCGGTCAAGACCGCCGTCACCGACAGAAGCGACGCAGCCGCCCCCTGGCAACCGAGCGGCGACCCGGCCTGGCGCTCGCGCCGCGCCGCTCCGACCCCGCGCGCATGACACCGCACCCGAGCAGTCCCTTGGAGCTCTGACCGAGATGACGACGACCGCCTCCACCCCCGCCGCGACGCCCGGGTCCGAGCAGCCGCACCCGGTCTGGCGCGTGCTCACGGAACGCGCGCGGGTCGGCAGCCGACCCGGTGCACGTGCCGATGGGCACCGCGTCGCGCTGGCCATCGAGGGCGGCGGCATGCGGGGAATCATCGCCGGCGGCATGGCCCTGGCCCTGCACGAACTCGGGCTGACCAACAGTTTCGACGCCGTCTACGGTGCCTCGGCCGGAGCCGCCTCCGGGGCGTGGCTGCTGAGCAGCAGCCCGGAATCACTGCGCTTCTGGGCGGTGCCCAAGTACGCCAGGACGCTGATCCGGCGCTCCAACCCGCTGCGCGGGCGCCCGCTCGTGGACCTGCACGCCTTCTACGAGGTGCTCTACCGCTACGGCGACCAGGACTGCGCGCCCATGGACTTCGCCTCGATCCTGGCCAACCACATCGAGTACCACCCGCTGGCCACCGACGCCGCCACCGGGGATTCCACCGACCTGCGGCCCTTCATCGGCGACGACGCGGAGTTGCGCCTGGCGCTGCGGGCCAGCGCCGCCCTGCCCCTGCTGGCGGGCGACCCCGTGATGATGCGCGGGCGCCGGTTCTATGACGCGGGCGTCTCGGAATCCGTGCCGTACCGGACCGCGCTGGTTCAGGGCGCGACCCATGTCATGGTGCTGCGATCCCGGCGTGCGATCGACGTCGCGCGGCCGTCGCGCTCCGCACCGATCATCGCCAGGACTCTGCTGCGCCGTGAGCCCGTGGCCTTGCGCCAGGTGTTCCTCGACCGCGAAGTGCGTCTGGCCGAAGACGATGCCCGCCTGGCCCACCACTCGGCCGTCGTCTCGATCCGCCCCGCCCCGGACTCGCCGCCGGTCGGCCGCCTGGCGCGGGAGGGTGATCTCCTCGAAACCGCGTTGGACGCGGGGCGCGCCGCCGTCCACGCGGCCTACAGCGACCTGAGCGACGCCTGAACGCCCAGCGGCGACTGACCGATCCGCGAACCCTCGCCGCTTCGATCACTTCATGCCCAAGTCTGGCCCTCCGTTGTCCGGCCCCCTCCTCAAGCGTCCTGTCGGCGCACCATCTCGGTGATCCAGATCGGTGCGAACGGGGACGTACAGCCCGGGGACGTCGGGTAGTCCTTGAGCACTTCCAAGCGCTCACCGATGTCGATGGCACGGGCGCGATGCTCGGCGTGCTCGATCCCGATCTGAGCCAGGCAGTGGTTCATCGCCCACTGCAGGCGATCCGGGGCGCCTTTCATCTCCGCCTCGATGACGTCGAGCAGTCCGGGGAGGTCGAGTCCCTCGGGCTTCTTCGCCACGCGTTCGGTGGTCAGCGCCCAGCCGGCACCGGCGACCGCGGGATCCGGATCGGCGGACCAGGCCAGGCGCAGTTCTTCCGAGTGCGGGTTCTTCTTCACCACGTAGTTCACGAGCCAGTCGTGCACCTTGGGTGTGCGCGCCTCGCGCACCATGGCGTCCAAATCGTCCCGCCCGAACGCCCTCGGGCGGCAGATCAGGATCGCCAGCAGTCTCGCCGCGGTGTCCTCCGTCTCCCAGAGCCGGCACGCGAGATCCGGCTGCGTCTTCAGCCGCTTCGCGAGCGCGCGCAGCTTGCTGAGGTTCACCCCGTGATCGTCACCGTGTCTCTCGTTCACCGCGCGTGCCTTGGGGTCCTCGAGCCCGGCCAGCTCGGCCAACACCTCGGCCACCGTCGTCTCGGCCACCCTCGGCCTCCCGTCCACTACCTGCAGGATTCTGCCGACGAGGCACGTCGGCCTCCTGGATCGTACGAGAACTGCTCGGTGTGGCCCTCGCTTGAGCTGCACACCGCACGACGTCCCCGGATGTTCACCACCGGGGCTGCTCACGGCCGGACCTCCCGTCCGGCCTGCCCTCTGCCCGGGCGGTCGTGGAGGCAGCTGCCACCCGGGCTGAGATCCCGCAGCCAGCCTCCAAGGCGGGGCCCGAACAGACGCAGCTGCTCCGCGCCGATCTGGACCACGACGGCTACACCGACCTGGTCCAGGCCCCGGAGCGACACAGTCCGGCCGTGCTCTGGGGCGGGCCGCGCGGTGTGGGCGACCCGCAGCCGCTCACAGGGGCGCCCAGGAGTCCCGCGGCCATCGGGGACTTCGACGGGGACGGCGACGCCGACCTGTTCATCCCGGGCGGCACCACGGGTCCGGAGGGCACGGTCGGGTACGGCCCCATCAAGCGCGGCGGCGTACCCGACCACGTCCAAAAGGTGACCAACGGGCGCTGGCCGGACTCACTTCCGGCCCGCTTCCTCGCCGGCGACTTCGACGGCGACAAGGCCACCGATCTGGCGCGCGGGGCCGGTGTCACAGGTGGGTGCCGTTGACCACCAGCGCGACGTCGATGTTGTCGCGCGTGGCGTGGGAGTACGGGCAGATCCGATGGGCCGTCTCGACCAGTTGGACCGCTTGCTCGTCGGTGATCGAGGGCAGCGAGATCCGCAGTTCGACGCCGAGCTGAAAGCGGCCGCCGTCGACCGGCGCCAGTGAGACCGACGAGTCGATCTCCGCGTCGTCCGCCTTGAGTTCGCCGAGCTGCCCGACCAGGGCGAGTGTCGTACCGAAGCAGGCGGCGTATCCGATCGCGAAGAGCTGCTCGGGGTTCGCCCCCTCACCGTCGCCGCCCAACTCCTTGGGCTGCCGCAGATCCAGGTCCAGCCGCCCGTCGTTCGTGCGTCCGTGGCCGTTCCTGCCGCCGGCGACGTGCGCATGGGCCGTGTAGAGCGCCTTGGTCATCCTGACTCCCTTCAGTGCTACCGAAATATGAATCTGACACTTCAAAAACAAGAAGTCAACGGCCTATGATCGGAACCCTCACGGCACTCGGGAGGGGAAATGGCGGGACTCAAGATCGGCTACCTGTTACCGACGCGCGACCAGTCCGTTCGGGGCGAACACGAGCCGGGCCGGCTCATCGCCCAGGCACGACGAGCGGAGCGACTGGGGCTGGACTCGGTCTGGGCCGGGGACAGCCCCGTGACCAGACCGCGCGCGGATCCGCTGATGCTGTTGGCCGCCGCGGCCCAGGCCACCGAGCGGGTGACGCTCGGTACGGCGGTGCTGCTGCCGGCGCTGCGCCATCCGATCCTGCTGGCGCATCAACTCGCCACCCTCGACCGACTGTCGGAAGGACGGCTGATCGCCGGCATGGGCGGCGGGTTCCCGAACCCGCACACCCAGGCCCAGTTCGCCGCGGTCGGTATCGGATTCGCCCGCCGCATGAGCCGCATGGAGGAGTCCATCGACGCCATGCGGCGGCTCTGGTCGGGGGAGGCGGTGACGTACAAGGGCGAGCACTTCGCCTTCGACGACGTGCGGATCGAGCCTCCGCCGTCCCGTCCGGGAGGCCCGCCGATCTGGCTTGCGGCAAGCAGCGGACCTGCGTTGCGGCGCGTGGCGCGCCTCGCCGACGGCTGGCTCCCCTATCCGATCGACGCGACGACGTACGCCGAGGAGCGCGAGACCCTCCAGGAGTCCATCGAGCAGGCGGCGACGCCCCGTTCGGTCACCCCCGCCCTGTACGCGACGCTCTGCCTGGACGACGACCCGGAGAACGCGCGCCGGCGCCTGCGGACGAGCGTCGAGCGGTACTACAACGCACCGCTCGAGTTCATCGCCTCCGTCCAGGCCATGTTCGCCGGTCCCGCCCGCCAGGCCGCCGACTGGTTGAGCGGCTACATCGCGGCCGGCGCCCGCCACCTCGTGATCCGACTCGCGACCGACGACCACGACTCCGGACTGGAAGAGTTCGCCGACCGGGTTCTGCCCCTGCTCCGTGAGGAGGATCCCCGATGACCACGTTCGTACTCGTCCACGGTGCCTGGCACGGCCCATGGGCCTGGGACCGGATCGTCCCCCTGCTGCACGCCGCCGGAGCGCGAACGCTCACCCCGGACCTCAGCACCGTCGTGGACCAGGGCCTCCACGACCACGCCGGTGCGGTCGTAGCCGCCCTCGACACCGTTCAGGAGGACGGCGACCTTGTGCTGGTCGGGCACAGTTACGCGGGCCTGGTCGTCCGGGAGGCCGCCGACGCACGGCCCGATGGCATCGGCCACATCGTCCTCGTGGACGGATGGGCGGGGCCGGACGGCGCCAGCATGGTGAGCCTGGCCCCCGACGGCTTCGCGGACGCGGTCCGTACGGCGGCCGAGACGCTGGGGGACGGTTGGCGGATCCCCGCCCCGCCCCCGGCGGTGTTCGGCGTCGTCGACACCGACGAAGCGGCCTGGCTGGCCGCACGTATGCTCCCCCAACCACTGCGCACGTTCACCGAACCCACTCGCTTGGGCGGGGCCGTCGACCGGATTCCCGGAACCGCCGTCTGCTGCAGACCGCAGACCTACCCGTTCGACCGTCTCGGCGAGGCAGTCGGCTACCGGACCCACGCACTGGACGGTCCGCACGACGTGATGCTGACCGATCCGGAGCCGCTCGCCCGGATCCTCCTCGGTGCCGGCTTCCTTCAAGAAGAGGAAGCGTGAAGTCTAGAATGATGCAGTGGAACAGCGAACGTACAACCAGTACTGCGCGACCGCGCGCACCCTCGACCTCGTCGGCGAGCGCTGGACGCTGCTGCTGATCCGTGAGCTTCTGACCGGCCCCAAGCGGTTCGGTGACCTGCAGGCCAGCCTCCGCGGCCTCGGCACCGGACTGCTGGCCGCCCGCCTCAAGCATCTGGAGCGCGAGGGACTGGCGCACAAGATCACGCTCCCGCCGCCTGCCCGGACCCCCGCGTACGCCCTCACCGAAGCCGGAGAGGAACTCGGCCCGGCGATCCTGGAGTTGGCCCGCTGGGGCTTGAAGTGGGCGATGGGTGAACGGCGCGCCACCGAGACGTTCCATCCGGGCTGGGCCGTGCTCGGTCTGCGGGCCTGCTTCGACACCGAGGCCGCGGCGGGACTCCACGCGGTGTATGAGTTCCGCATCGACGACGAGCTGTTCCACGCCCGGATCGACGACGGGGCGATCGAGGCGCTGCACGGACCGGCTCAGCGCCCGGACGCGACCATCACGATCAGCCAGGAGGCGTTCCTCCGTCTCACCGGCCAAGGCTTCACGTTCGCCGAGGCGATCGAGACGGGTGCCGCGTCTGTATCCGGCGACGAGCAGGCTCTGCGCAGACTGGGAGGCTTGTTCCGTCTGCCGCCCCCGCATGCCCGTAACCCGGACCAGACGTCGTCCTGATCACGCCCCGGATCCCGCCACTTGGCGATGGCGGATCCCGCCACCTGGCGAGGGCGGATGTCGTGGTTGCGGTCGCTGCTGTGCCGCACTCCGGCGCCCAGGCACCGCCAAAAACGGGGATCGCCTTTGCGTACGGGCCAAGGCAAGATGTGCGCCATGGCGGAAGCAGCGGGTCCGAACACGTACGGCCCCGGAGAGTGGGCTGAGCGTCTGGGCTGGACATACGGCTTGATAGCACCCGACCACGTCGAGCGGGGTGCGGCGCTCGTCCGGCTGGACGAGGCCCGCGCGGCAGCCCACAAGGCTCACGCCCGGTACAACGAGTACTGGATCCAGGCGAGCAGGTCGGATGCGGAGACCTTGTTCCGAGCCCCGGAGGTCGTGGCGGCGCGGGAACTCGCTGACGATGTCGAGAGCCGTTGTCTGCCGGAGGCACTGTGGTTGACGAGTCCTGCCGACGACATCAGGACGTGGCCGCAATTGTCCTTCGCGCTGCTCTTTCTGGAGTGGGAGGCGCGCTATCCGGAGGAGTGGACGGAGCACGCCAAGGCATGGGGCACGAAGCGATCCCTCATCCGGAGCGTGGCGGTGAGCGGCCACAGTGAGTTCGTCACGGAGAAGCTGATCGACCTCGTCGAACTCGTCGTGCAGCGGGCCTACCGCTGCAAGGACCGTGAGTACGTGCGGGTGGCCCGAGCCGTCGACGGGGATGAGCTGCGTACGAGGCTCAACTGGGCACGTCACTCGCACAACCCGTGGTCCCAACTCCACGCGGGGTACGTGCTCTGGCTCCTCGACCGTCCGGAGATCCCCAACACCCTGCACGTCTGGCGGACTTGGCTCGCGGACACCCGAACCTGCTGACTCGAACGAGGGGTGCGGCTGAGGGTGGTGGCGATGAACGGGTTTCGGAAGAACGAGTAGGTGAATCGGGTGCCACTCCGACGCACTGGTGATGGCTGAGCGAGCTCGCATGGGGCGCAGTTGAGGGGTCCTCCGGCCCGCGCGGGGCAGGCGTCGTTCGGAGCGGGGAAACAAGGCCGGCGCATTCGTCTGATAGTATTGATCTTGAGCTGGTCGGCGGATGTCGAGCCGGTTCGTGTGCGTCGGTGGTCCAAGGAAAGACGTCCCGCTTCCTGCGGGGAGATGCAGGTGCAAGGCCTGCCCGGCGCTCCGTGAAGACCCCGTCCCGAGGTTTCGGGACGGGGTCTTTTTTTCTGTCGGTCCCGTTCAGTCGCCACCTTGGCGCCCGATGGGCCGGACGGTGCCGTCCCGCAGGACCCGCACGCGGGCACGGCGGCTCGCTTCGTAGGCGTGGTGGTGAGCCTGGGGGAAGTGCATGCTGCTGAGGTCGCCGCCGGGCAGGAAGCGGACCAGCCAGGCGATCGATTCGGCGCCTTCGGCGGCGGCAGCGGCGACGGTCAGAAGTTTCTCGTAGTCACTGCGCAGGGAGCCGAAGCCCGCGCTCGGGGTGCTCTGGAAGTACTGGAAGACCGTCTTGGTCCGGGACGGCGGAACGTGATCCGGGATCTCGTACCGCCCCAAGTGCTCCCCGTTGCTGAGCCGGTACAGGCAGTCGTCCACCTCGTCCTCGGGGGAGAAGGCGTACAGCCAGTCGCGCGCCTTCACCCCGTCGCGATCCGGCAGCGCGGCCCTGGCGCGCAGGACCGCCACGATGCCCGTGACACCGTACGGTACGAGTACGGAGACCAGGCGATGCGGAGTCGAGACGGCTTCGTCCTCCTCTTCCTCGATGTTCCAGCGGTCCAGGAGCAGCACGCTGCCGTCCACGATGGCGGTACGGATGACGTCGAGGCCCACCGGCGTCCCCCACGCCGCCAACGTCGCGGCGGCGGCCACCCGTACGCTCGTGTCGGGGTGGGTGACGAAGCTGTTGAGTTCGTCGGGGTCGCCGGGGCTCTCGTCCAGACATTCGAGCGCGAGGCAGCGGGCCTGGGTCGTCACCGTTCGGTCCCGGGCGAGGGCGAGGAGTGCGTCGCGCGGGGCGCGGCCGTGGTTCTCGGCGATGTGGTCCCGGACCGCCGTCAGCAGCGCACCGGCACTCCCCATGGACTGGAACCGGTCCAGTAGCGTCCGTACTCCGGTCTCGCCCGCCGCGTCGAGGTACGCCCCGGCCACATGCTCGTTGTCGCGGGACCGAACGAGGAGGATGTCGAACAGTCTTTCTGCCGTGCCGGGCTCCCGGGTGTTCTTGAGCGCGTCCCGCGCAGCCGCCGCGATCGTCGAGAACCATGGGGAGCCCATGCGGCTTTCAAGTGCGTGCAGGATGACCTCGGCAGGGGCGCCCGCCTGACCCAGTGCACGCATGATCATGGCGATGTCCTTGGCCACCGACCAGTTGTCGCGCGCGGGTGCGCCGGCCAGGGAGGTCAGCCTCTGCTCCAGCTCCGCCCGCAGCGCCGGGACGGCGGCCTCCACGCGCAGTGTGCCGAGCGTGGTGATCAACGCCTCCCGCAGGTAGAAGGAGTTGACCCCGCCCAGCCCGAAGACGCCCAGCAACCGCTCGCCCACCCGCCGCCCGCCGTGCGCCTCCAGAGCTTGGATCAGCGCGAGCCGGGCCTCGCTGTCCCTCTGCGAGTCGCAGATGTACGCGACGATCTCGTCCAGTTGCGCGTCGGATCGGGCCACCCCGACCAGGGCCTCGGCCGCCCGGCGCTTCTCGTCCGGGTACCCGGAGCCGTCCAGCAGGTGCCAGACGGAGGCGACGATCTCCCGGCGCAGGGCCACATCAGCCACCCGCGGGCTGCCCGTCAGGCAGCGTGCCGCGAGCAACAGGTCCGTGTGGAAGAGGTCGTCGTCGGGCAGGTCGAGAAGGCCGGAGGAGTCCGTGCGCGGCCGGTCCGGTTCCAGTTGCAGAAGGCCCGACAACAGCGGTGAAGCGTCCGGCAGGGACCCCGCCAGCAGCAGGATCACCTCTTCCCACCATGGGTCGTAGCGTGACCGCACCGCCTGCTGGATGCCATCGGCACCCCGTTCCAGCAGGGCAGCGGCGGTGAAGTGCTCCTGGAGGGTGAGGTGCAGAAAGCCGTACCAGCCGTGCGCCTGCGGTTTGAGCAGGCCGTACTGGGCCGCGATCTCGTCGAGGATGGCCCGGCTGTCCTCGGGGGCCAGATCGATGGTGGGCAGAAAACGGGCGATCTGGTCGAGGAGGTCGTCCTCGGGGAAGTAGCGCAGGCCTCGCTGGTGGTAGTGGCGGGCGATCTCTTTGAGCAGGTCCTGTTTGCGGTCGGTGGTGAAGCGGCTGTACCGGGAGATCTTGCGGTGGGCGTCCCACTCGCGCAGCAGCACCTCCACGCACCGCTGGTACAACGCCGCCCGGCGTTCCGGGAGTTCGAGGTCACGCTCGTAGACGATCGCGATCAGGCTGAGCAACAGCGGGTTGGCGGCGAGGGTCTGGAGGCGCCCGTTCGCCGAGAGAGCGCGGACCAGACCGGCACGTCGACGGTCCCCGGCGCCGAACCAGTTGGCGACGAACGTCTCGATCTGCGGCCACTCGAAGTCCAGTGCTTCCAGCACCTGGAACTGCGACAGTCCGCCCCGCCAGCCCTGCCGGCGGCAGGTCGTGGCGATCGGAGCACGGGGGAACCGCGTTGCCAGACGGGTGAGTTCGGCGGTGACCCGGTGGTAGGCGCTCTCCGCCTCCCGCGCGCTCTCACCGCCCAGCACTTCGTCCAACCCGTCGAGCAGCAGGGCCGCGCTGCCGTCGGTGAGCTTCTCCACGATGTAGTCACGGGCGTCCTCGAAGCCGTAGTGGTCGGCCCAGTGCTCCGCGAGGTGGTCGAGCAACGACTCGTGACCGCTCTCGACAAACCTGAACAACTCGACGTACGCCGGGAGCACGGGCAGCGACTCGTGCTCCGACTGGGTGGCCATCCGCAGCGCCAGATGCCGCAGCATCGTCGTCTTTCCGGCGCCCGGGTCGCCCACCACCACGATGCGCCGGTAGCGCTGGAGGGCGTCGACCGGTGCGTAGGTGTGTACGGCGGCATGGCTCTCGGCCGCGGCCCTCGCCTCCGCGCGTTCCGCCTCCGTACGCCAGGTCCTGCGCTCGCCGTCCGTACGGCGGGCCTGTCGTTCCACCTCGTCGGCGGACAGGAACCGCAACGGCTGCTGCTCCTGCACCCCCACCTGGACGTACAACCGCTCCAGTCGCAACGGCCGCGACATGTCCAGGATCCGCAGCGTCGACAGCTCCTGGACCAGGCGTCCGCAGTACGCCGCTGCCCCCGCCTCCAGGGTGCTGCGGTGGGCGGCCACCCGCTCGGCGGCCCGTTCGCGCTCCTGCTCCGCCTCTCGGGCGGCCCGGCGGCGCTCACGCGCCGTCACTTGCCTTTCGTGCTGCCACTCCTGCTCCTTCAGCCGCATCTGGGCGGCCGTTTCGAGCTGGATCTTCTCCCGCTCCAGGCTCTGGACGCGCTTGACCTGCCACAGCGCCACCGTCGCCGCGATCATCGCGACCAGCAGTCCACCGAGCGCCGTGACGACGGACGCGCTGTCCAGCGCGAGGTACTTGCCCGACAGCGACACAGACCCCCCTGCCCCTCTGTGCGACTCCTGTCGATTCTGGCAGCGCGCAGGGCCGGATAAACCCCTTCGGCCCCAACATGCGTTGCCGCGCGGAAACCTGATAGGGCGTGCGAGGGCCGAATCCGGTCTCAGGCAGCCGAGACAGAGCGATGAGTACGGTGTCCGCGCGAGCACAGCCGACGCACTGGCCGAGGCCGCGATATGGACCCTTGCGGACACTCGCGCACAACGTCCGGGGCCGCCCGCCTCCGCGCAGGCCTGTCCCCGGACGACCTCGGTCGGCGCGCGCAGGTGAGCAAGTGTGCCCTGGCGGGACTGGAGAAGGCCGTGCCTCTTCTGCGCGAGCGAAAATCCCCGCGAGCGAAAACCCCTTGGAGACCGCCCTGTTGGCCATGCCATGATGAGACCCATCGAAGGGGCGTAGCTCAGAGGCCAGAGCGCCGGTCTCCAAAACCGGATGCCGCAGGTTCGACTCCTGCCGCCCCTGCCATCGGTCACGCCTCCCCACCAGGGTCGCGCCGCGTTGTCAGCGGCGGCGTGCACAGGGAATGGTCGTGCGTGTGAGGCAACGTGGAATGTGACCCTGACAGGCATGGCACGTTGTGGAGCGGCACCGTACCCGCTAAGCAGGGATGGCGAGCGGCAGTTCGGCAGTGATGGTGGCGCCCTGGGGGGTGGTACGGATGGTGAGGGTGCCGCCGATCTCATCGACGCGTTCGTTCATGGACTGGATGCCCACGCCGGGCGCCCACGGCCCGGTGCAGTGGCCGTTGTCGGTGACGGTCACACGCAGGAGAGCGGGATCCGCGAGCTCCAGAGTGAGAGCCGCGGTGGTGGCGTCGGAGTGCCGGGCGATATTGGTCACGGCCTCCACCGCAACGCGGTACGCCGCCACCTCGACCGCCGCGGGAAGCGGCGGCAGCCGTCGCGGAGCGTCGATGGTGACGGTCAGGGGCCGGCCGTCCGCGGCGCAGAGTGGGGCGATGCGCTGGCGTACGGCGTCGACGAGGCCGAGCTCGTCGAGGGCACGAGGCCGCAGGCCGTAGACGATCCGTCGGATCTCGGTGATCGCGTCGCCTATGTCGGCACGCAGCCCGCGCAGCGTCTCCACGGCCCGCTCAGGGTCGGTGGCGATGAGGTTGGCGGCCGCGTCGGTGGTGTAGGCGATGCCGGTCAGGGCCGGCCCGAGACCGTCGTGCAGATCCCGGCGCATCCGGCGGCGCTCCTCCTCCAGCGCGGTCACCACGCGGCCGCGGGAGACGCGTAGTTGCTCGCTGAGCCGCGCGGCGTGCAGGGCCTGGGCGAGCGGCACCGCCACCAGCTCGAGCACCGCCGTGGCGGCCCGGGGCAGCCGCAGGTGCCCGGGCGGGAGGCATACGACGAGGTCGCCCACGTGATCGGCACCCGCGCTCAGGGAGGTGCGCGTGGTGTGGCCGTCGTCCATCGTGCCCGCCGTGGCAACGTCAGTTCCGTCCTGGCGCAGGGCGATGCCGGGCACACCCAGGGTGGTTCGCAGGGTCCGCAGCCACAGCGGGGGAGGGGCGCCCGCGGTGAGGTCCGTGCCGAGCCGGGTCAGCGTCTCGACCGGGTCGGCCGACCTGCCGAACAGCATCTCGTCCATGCTCGCCTCGACCCGCTGTCTCACCGGCTGGTACCCGGCGGCGATCACGGCTGCCAGCAGGGCCGGTGTCCCCTTGCCGGGCCGGGCTCCCACCACCAACTCCCAGACCGCCGCGACCCCTTCGTACACAGCCGCGCTCAGCGCGAGCATCACGATCAGCACGGTGGCCCCGCGGATCACGACCCGTACCTCGGCCCGACGCGGGGCGACCAGCGCGACGGTGACGGCGAGGGGGAGCAGCAGCGACAGCGCGCTCGTGATGACGGCGGAGGGCACCGGTCCCACGGTCAGGGAGTTCTCGGCGGCGAACTGCAGCATGCCGCCCAGCGTCGTCGCGGCCGCACCCAGCACCAGCCACAGCACGCGGCGCCGGTCGTCCCCCGAGGTGAACTCGAAGAGCACCCACGTGCCCGCGAGCATCACGGTCCCGGAAGCGATCGCCGCGCCCACCTGAGCGGCCCCCACACCGGCCGCCGCCGCGACCGCGCACGCGGCGCCCGTGACGACCACGGCGGCGTCCGCGCAGACCAGCAGCCGGGACGGCGGCCGTTCCGGCACGACACGCAGGGCCGCCAGGGGCAGGCTCACCGTCGCGGCCAGGACGGCCAGGACCACGGAGAGCACATGGGCACCGGCGGCGAGCGCCACCGGGGCGGCCAGCAGGCCACCCGCGGACGCGCCGAGGAACGGAACCGCCGTCGAACCGGGGACGCGGGCGATGACGGTCGCGGAGCACACCGCGAGGAACGTCCCGACGATCACCGCCCAGATCACCCACTGCTCGGAGGCGGAGGGGGGCGGGGCAATGCCGAGGGAAGCGATGGCCGCGACCGCGAGAGCCGCGAGAAGGGCGCACGTACTCAGAGCCCGTACCGTCACGGCCCCGCCTCCGGCACGCCGCCCAGTCCGTGCTCTCGTGCCATGATCACCGCCTCGGTCCGCCCGCTGACCCCCAGCTTCAGGAAGATCGCGGACAGCCGGTTCGCCACGGTCTTCTCGGCCAGCGACAGGTCGGCGGCGACCCGGGCGTTCGGGTATCCCCGGGCCACGCGGTCGAGCACCTCCCGCTCCCGGGCGGTCAGTTCGGGGAAGGGAGTGGCCGGCGCCGCCGCCGGGGCGAGACGGCCGAGGAGACGTGCGGCGACTCCGGGCGCGATCACGTACTGCCCGGCCGCGACCGACCGCAGAGTGGTCAGGATCTCCTCCTGCTGGGCCCCCTTGAGGAGATAGCCACGGGCACCGGCGCGCATCGCGGACACGACCGTCTCGTCGTCCTCGAACATCGTGACCACGAGCACCGCCACTTCCGGCAGCAGCGCGGTGAGCCGCCGGGTCGCCTCCACGCCGTCCAGCACGGGCATCTGGATGTCCATGACGACGACATCGGGCCGGCTCAACTGGGCCTCTCGAAGCGCCTCTTCACCGTTCGCGGCCTCCGCCACCACCTCCACGCCGTCCAGCGAGGCCAGCAGGGCGCTCATGCCACGTCGTACGACGGGATGGTCGTCGGCGATGAGCACCCGGATCGGGCCGGCGGGGGAGGTCATGTCCCGATGATGGCCGAAGGGTCTCCCGGTCGGGAGAGCGCGCACTTCCTTCCGTCCGGGAAATCCTCCCGGACGGCCGGGAGCTTCGGACGATGCGCGCGGAGGGATCCTGCCGCGATGCTCGGTTCACCGGGTCGCCGCGTCGGCGGCCCCAACACCCGGACGGGGGAACCGACATGAGCCGGACGCAAGCGGTGCGGCCCACGCTCAGCCGCAAGAACAAGGTGGGCCTCGGGCTCGCCGCCGCACTCGGGTTGCTCGACATGACCAACGCATTCGACTTCCTGGTGCCGGACAGCGACGAACCCGGGCCGCCGGCAGGCGTCCTGGTCGCTGATGCCGTACTCGGACTGATCACGGTCGTCGCCGTCGTCTACACCTGGCGCACCGCCAACCGCACCGGCTCCCGTATCGTCGCCGGGTCCCGGATCCTGTCGGCGATCACCGCGCTCCCGGCGCTCTTCGTCACCGGCGTCCCGGCGTGGGTCGTGGCCTTCGTCGCGGTCTTCATCGTGATCACCGTCGTCATGATCGCCCTGGTCCTGTCACGCCCCGTCCCGGAATCGGCCACCGCGTGACGTGATGTCACGGGGGTCGTCGGACACGTCCGGCACCACGAGGGGAGTGCCGGACGCGCCCTGCTCCCGGCCCGGCCGTGCCAGGCCGGGAGATCGTCCGCAAACCACCTTTCGAATGAAGGAGATCCATGAGTGTCAAACGGGGGACAGCGCGGGTCGCGGTCCTGCTCGCTTTACTCCTGACCGTCGTCGGACCGGCCGTCACCGCGTGTACGCCCGCGACCAAGGTCGCCGTCAAGGCAATCGCCCGCGGAGCTCCTGCCGCGGCGCCGTTCTTCGCGGAGGCTCTCGGGCTCGCCGCCGACCACCGCATCAGCGGGGGACTCGCCCTCGGGGGAGGCATACAGAAGGGCGACAGGCCCGGCCTCTACGGAGGCACACGGCAGGGAAAGAGCTGCGACAAGGCGAAACTCGTGGAATTCCTCACGAACCCCGCCAACAGGAAGAAGGCGCTGGAGTGGGCAAAGGCGCAGGGCATCGGTGTCCACGAGATCGGGGGATTCATCGGGAAGCTGACACCCGTGCTGCTGCGCAACGACACGCTGGTCAAGAACCACGACTACAAGAAGGGCAGGGCCGTCGCTTTCGAAGCCCTTCTGGAGGCGGGTATCGCGGTCCTGGTCGATCTTTACGGCAGGCCCGTTGTGCAGTGCAGTTGCGGCAACCCGCTGGGGGCGTTCGAGTACGACGTCGACCAGGCCGACGTCCAGTTCAAGGGTACGAACAAGCGGTGGACGTCGTACGGCCGGGACAAGGTCGTCAAGGTCGAGCCCACGGACGACGGGGACGAGGTCGGCAAGTACCGGCTGGTCGATGTGCAGGAGACGGACGCGGGCCTGGAACGGCCGGTGGGCTCGGACGGCACGCAGGACACCGCCCTGCCCGAGGACCCGGGCGCAACCGGGGCTCAGGACGGATACGTCGAGGTGCCCGAGGTGACGCGGACCTCGGTCGAGGAGGCCACAGAGACCTTGGAGGAACAGGGCCTGACCGTCGAGACGACGGAGGAGCTCTCCGAGACGGCCGAACCAGGCACCGTCCTCAGCCAGAGCCCCGCCGCGGGCGGGAAGGTCCCGGCCTCCAGCACGGTGTCACTCACGGTGGCCGCTGCACCGGTCGCGACCGATCCCGAAGCGACACCCACGCCCGACGACTTCGCGACCCCGACGCCGACGGACGGTGTCACACCGGTGGAGACGACTCCGGTGCCGGAATCCTCGCCCACGGACGGCTTCTTCGGCGGCACTTCCTGAAGCCGCTGCCGCTGCCGATACAGGACCGCCCCTGCCTGCGCGGTGATCGCGGCGGCAGGGGCGGTCCTGTGTCCCGGGAGTGACACGGAGGGACCCATCGCGGGGCGCAACCGTGATCCGATGGAACACGGCTCAAACCAGTTCGGGTTGCGGTTCCGATCGCGGGTTGGGCAGTCGTGCCGGTACGGCCGTCGGGTCCCACAGCCTGGTGGTCCGTACGTAGCCGTGGATCACTGAGGCCATCGCCAGCATGACAAGGGGGCCGAACATCCACGGGTGTTTGGCCATCTCCATCGGCAGATAGCGATAGGCCAGCAAGAGCGCGGTGAAGACCGTCGCGCCGTGAGCGACCAGCTGGGTTCCTGACCGGTCCCAGCCGCGTTCCTGCGAGCGCAGACCCGCCTCGATGGTGAGCGTGAACACGACACCAGCGACGATATCCGCGCCGTAGTGATAGCCGAAGCCCAGCGTCGCGCCGAGCGTGGCGATCAGCCAGAAGGTGCCGGCGAATCGCAGAATGCGCGGACCCTTGCGGGAATGGATGAAGATCGCGGTGGCCCACGCGGTGTGCAGGCTGGGCATGCAGTTGCGCGGGGTGATCTCGTCGAATGACATGTGGAGCGGGGCGTGGATCGGCGGGGGAGTGTTCGGCCAGAGGTCGGCTGCCGCCCACTGCCCGCCGTCGGCGCCGTAGGCGAAGATCGGTCCGACCACCGGGAAGAGCATGTAGATGCCCGGCCCGAGGAGGCCTATGACGAGAAACGTGCGCACCAGGTGATGCCGCGGGAATCGACGCTCGACGCCTACATGACGCAGCTGATACAGCGTGACGATGACCGCGAACACCGCAAGCTGTATGTAGACGTAGTCGAGAACATGGGCGCCGATCGGGCCGGTCGCCTTGACCATCCGACCCACCAGCCAGGACGGGTTGCCCAGTGCGTGATCGGCGGTCGCCACGTACTGGTCGAGCACCGCCGGGCGCGTCTTCGATGTGATGAGCAGCCAGGCGTCGCCGGTCTTCCGTCCGGCCACCAGCAGCAGGGCCAGCCCGACGCCCTTCAGGAGCAGGACGCGTTCCTGGCCGGTGCGTCGCGTGACGGCGACGACCCCACAGCCCAAAATGACCCACAACGCGCCGTTGCCGAACATCATTTTGGCGTCGACCGCCCACCGCACCAGGAAGAACACGAGGTCGATACCGACCGCGGCACCAGCCGCGATGAACCGTTGCCGCTTGGTGAGCACCACCATCATCAACGCCATGCTGGCGTAGAGAAGCGGTCCCGACTTAGGGGCGAATATCACCTCTTTCACCTGGTTGGTCATCGGACCCGGTAGGCCGTAGTGCCGCGCGGCGATCTCCAGCGTGATGAGGAATCCGAGAGCCGTCACACCCACCGCGGCCCACAGAATCACCCGTGGCTGACGCCACGCGGCGAACGGTATTCGGCTATTTATTCGCGAAAACACCCGCGATGCTATAGGTATCAAGTGTTTGGCCGATTTGTTAGTTATTGGCTAATAGGTCACTCTTCGTGCCGGATAGCACTAATTTCCGGTGAACGACGGGCGATCTGAGGGCATCGCCGTGAGGTCGATCATGTTAGCGGAGCGCTGCGGGCGGGTTTCGCTGGTCACCGGAGGTGTCAGTTCCGTCGATCCCGCGTCGGCCGGTTTTCGTCTCGGCGACGGCCGAGAACTCTCCGTGTCAGGCGGGCGTCGAGGGCGTCCCGAGGTTTCCGGTGGCCCTGACAGGTGTGCGCAATGCCGTGAACCGGGCGCCGCCGATCAAGGAATGCGGCTCGAAGAACCTTTCGCGGGAACCGGGCGTCGAGGTCCTGGCGCGACGCGCGTCCTCGGCCGTCTCTTGAGGCAACCCCTGGGTGCCGCGGGCCGCAGCGCTGCCGAACGCCGGGCGGGATGAGACCCGACAGACCGGTCTGTTCGCTGTGCGGCCGCTCCGCGTGCGCACGGCCGGTGCGGCCCGCACGCTGAAGGCATGGCCACTGATCAGCCCGTCGTCGTCTACCCGCCGGCCGCGGACGGCGGACGCAGGGTCCGCGTCGCCGCCAGGTTCGTCGGCATGGCCTACACCCTCGTCGACATCGCCGAGTTCCTCGGCGGGGCAGGCATGGACGAGGTCGACGCATCCGACGTCAGGGCCGCGGAGTGGATCGAATGGCGCGGTGGCGGCCCCGGCGTATGGGACCACTGACAGCGCCGCTTCCGGTAGGGACTCATCGTGTCCGAATCGCCCGCGGCGCCGGCCCGCTCATCGCTGCTTCACGCCATCCTTCACTCACCATGGGCTGCCGTCGGGCTGCGCGCCCGGCAGGAGCGACCGCCCCGGACGACGGATTGCCGTGAGTGCGGTCCCGGTCCCGTAGGTCGTCCTGCGGTGGGCGGTCATTCTCCTCGCGGGAAGTCCGTGGAAGCCGCCAACTCGCGCTGCGATGCGAAGTCGTCGATGCGCCGGCGCACAGCTGCTGCGAGCGGCTGAGGGGAGTCGGGTCAGAGCCGGATGAGGACCTTCAGGGCCTCGCGGTCGTTCATCGCCCGGTAGCCGTCGGCGACGTCGTCCAGGGAGACGGCGCGGTCGATAACGCGGCCGGGTCGGATCGAGCCGTCGAGGATGTACGGCATCAGTTCCTCGATGTAGGCGCGGGCCGGGGCGACACCGCCGGTGAGGGTGACGTTGCGCATGAAGTCACCGAAGCCGAAAGGCACGTCGGTGAACTGCGGAGCCCCGACACGGCTGATCGTTCCGCCGTTGCGCACCACGGCGAAGCTCTGCACGAGCGCGTCCTCGAGGCCCACGCATTCCAGGACCCTGCGGGTGCCCTCGCCGCCGGTCAGCTCGCGGACCTTGGCGATGCCCTCTTCACCCCGCTCGGCGACCACGTCGGTGGCGCCGAATTCGCGGCCCAGGTCGGTGCGCACCTGGTGGCGGCCCATGAGGATGATCTGTTCGGCGCCACGCAGCTTGGCGGAGATCACGGCTGCCAGGCCCACGGCGCCGTCTCCGACGACGGTGACGGTGTCGCCCCGCCGGACTCCGGCGGTGCGGGCGGCGTGGTAGCCGGTGCACAGGACGTCGGACAGGGTCAGCAGGTCCGGCAGCAACTCCGAGTCCTCTCCGACCGGCAGCTTCACCAGGGTGCCGTCCGCGTAGGGGACACGCGCGGCCTGCCCCTGGCCGCCGTCGACACCGTTCACGCCCCACGGTCCGCCGTTGACGCATGAGGTTTGCAGGCCCTCGCGGCAGTACTCGCAGGTGTTGTCGGCGTAGACGAAGGGGGCCACGACCATGTCACCGGGCTTGAGGCCGGAGACCTCGGAGCCGGTCTCCTCCACGACACCGAGGAACTCGTGGCCCATGTGGCGGGGGGTGTCGGTGGGCGGCAGCGACTTGTAGGGCCACAGATCGCTGCCGCAGACGCAGGACAGCACGATCCGCACGACCGCGTCGGTGGGGTTCTGGATCGTGGGGTCGACAACGTCCTCGACGCGTACGTCGTCGGCCGCGTACAGCAGGGTCGCGCGCATGAGCGCAGCTCCTCGAATGTGGGGGCGATGGAGAAGGCGGGGGCGAAGGGGTGAGGGGACCACCCGGCGGCGTCGCGGATGCCCGGGCAGGGGTGTCAGCGCGGCTCCAGGCAGAGGGTGGAGGTGCGGGCCTGGTCGGTCAGGACGTGCTCGACGATGCTCGTGAAGTGCCCGTACTTGTCGCGGTAGGCCGCGTCCACGGTCGCGTATTCGCCGGGATCCGCCGTACGGAAGGTGACGTCCTGCCGTACGCCGCCGGCGTCGACGCGGCCCTGGAGACGGGACCGCGTTCCGCGGTACCAGGGGCCATCGGTGCCTTTGACCGATCGGACGTAGACATGGTCGTCGGCGCGGACCACCCACATCGTCACCGGATCGCGCAGCGTGCCGTCGGTCCGCTCGGACCGGAGGTCCAGTTCCTCGGCCGTACCGATCGTCTCCAGATCCTTGTCGTTCCACCGCGTCATCGTCGTCTCCTTTCAAGCCGTGCGGGCTGGTCACCGGACGTGCAGGTGTTCCAGCCGCGGGGGCGGCGTCCCCCGGTCCACCGTCACCCGAGTCCGCGAGCGCCGCCAACAGGAGCAACGGCGTGATCGGGGAGGGGCGCGGTGCGCGGCGGGGGTGCCAGTGGGGCCCGACCGGCTGGTGCGGGTGTCCACCGCCCGCGGCGCTCACACGCCGATGACAGGAGGTCACCGCACCCTGCCGCGTCCGGGCGACACAACCCAGTCTGCGTCCTCAGGCCCGAGTCAGGCAGGCCGAGATCTGCCGGGGAACAGCCTGCGGGGGAGTGACAGGACCCCCCTCCCCGGCGCGTACGCGTGGCGCCGGAGCGGCACCGGTCGGCGCAGCCTGAGGAGGTGCTGCAGGCTCCGCGGAGCAGGGCGGGAGAGAGGAGGAGTCAAACCTGTCGTACGGCCACGCCTGCCGCCGCAAGGGCCTCTAGTTGGTCCTGTGGGGCTTGCTCGTCGGTGACGACGGAGTGCAGGGCGGAGGCGGGCGTGACGAAGGCCAAGGCGCTGTGGGAGAACTTCGAGCCCTCGGTGACGGCGATGACGCGACGGGCGGAGGCGATCGCGGCGCGCTTGACGGCGGCGTCGTCCAGGTCGTAGGCGGTCAGGCCGTTCACCGCGTCGAGGCCGCAGCAGCCGATGAGAGCGGTGTCGAAGCGGAGCGCGGCCAGCGATGCCAGCGTCAAAGGGCCGGTCAACGCCAGCTCCCCTTGCCGCGGGCGGCCGCCCGGCACCAGCAGTGTCAGCTGCGGCGCATCGGCGAGCGCGTTGACCGAGTGCAACGACAGCGGCATCACCGTCAGCCGGCGGTCCTTCAGAGCGCGGGCCACCTCGAGGCAGGTTGTGCCGCTGTCGATGACGACGGACTCGCCGTCCGCGATGAGCCGCGCGGCCTCGGCGGCGATGCGCCGCTTGGTCTCCAGGCCGTCATGGACGCGCATCGCGAACGGCGGCTCGTCGCCGCGCAGCAGTAGACTCCGTGCGCCGCCGCGGTAGCGCTCGAGCACGCCTTGTGCGGCCAGAGCCTCCAGGTCGCGGCGGATGGTCATCTCCGACGCCCCGGTCAGCTCGGCCAGTTCCGCGACGCCCATGCGGCCTGCCTGCCGCACGGCCTCGGTGATCTGCCTCAGTCGGTCCGTGCCAGCCATGTCACACATTGAACATGGAGACTGTTCGAAAGGCAATCTTTCGAAAGTAAGATTTGTTCGTTACGTTTGAAGCGTGGAAAGACACCTGCGGGCCGCTCGGCTGGCCACCTTCGCCTACTTCATCCTGAACGGCTTCCTCATGGGGATGTGGATCGTCCACATCCCCAGCCTCGAGCAGCGCGTCGGGATCGGCCACGCAACCCTCGGCTGGCTCCTGCTGCTGCTCGGCGCGGGTGCCTTCGCGGGCATGCAGGCCGTCGGGCCGCTGACCGACCGCTTCGGGGCCCGCACGGTCGTGCCGCTCAGCGCGGCGCTGTGCAGCGCCACGGTCGCCCTGCCCGGCATGGCCGGGAACGTCTGGACCCTCGGCGCGGCACTGCTGGCCCTGGGCGTAGGCAACGGTTGCCTGGACGTGAGCATGAACGCCCACGCCGTCCAGGTGGAGCGCGCCTACGCACGCCCCGTCATGTCCGCCTTCCACGCGACCTTCTCCATAGGCGGCGTCCTTGCCGCTCTGGTCGGCGCCCGCACGCTCAGCTGGGGGTGGAGCCCCGCGTCCACCCTGCTCGCCGTCGCGGCCCTGGGCCTCGCCGCTTCCGTCCTCGCGGCCCCGGCGCTGCTCAGGCCCGACGGCGCGCACGCTCCGGAGCCCGGTGCCGGTGCCCCGAAGGTCAGGCGCAGGACGCCCCGGCACATCTGGACGCTGGCCGTGCTGGCACTGATGATCATGCTGTGCGAGGGCGTGGCCAACGACTGGAGCACACTCCACCTGCGCCGGGTCCTTGACGCGCCGCCGGCGACCGCCGCCCTCGCCTACGGGGCCTTCGCCACCGCCATGACCGTCGGCCGGCTGCTCGCCGACCGGCTCGCCGAGCGCTTCGGCCCCATCGCCATCCTGCGGTACGGGGCGTCCACCGCGGCTGTCGGCCTCGCCGTCGCCGCACTGTCCGGCTGGGTCCCGCTGGCGCTGACCGGCTGGGCTGTGTTCGGAGCCGGGCTCTCCGGCTGCGTCCCGCAGCTCTTCAGCGCCGCCGGACACGCGGACCAGGACGCCGCGGGCGCGAACGTCTCCCGGGTCGCGGGCCTCGGCTATCTCGGCATGCTCGCCGGCCCCGCCGTCATCGGGCCGCTGACTCAGTTCGTCCCCCTCAACATCACCTTCCTCCTCCCCGTGGCCTTCTGTGTGGTCGCAGCCTGCGCGGCCGGAATCCTGCGGCCTCAGCCCTCCGGGCGCGTGGAGGTGCAGACGGTGTGAGGCGCCCTGGCCCTGGCGTCGGCGTCGCAAGAGTGGTGGTCATCGGCCGGTGAGCTGGTGGGCCCAGGCCAGCGAGGTGGAGAACACCTCCTCCACCTGGTCTTCGGCCAGGCCGTGCCACACATGGTCGGCCCCTGGCACCAGTCGCAGTTCGACCGGCGCGCCCACCTCCGAGAGCCGCTCGGCCAGGCGTCTGGAGTGCTCAGGGCTGACCATGGCGTCGTCCTCTCCGTGCACCAGGAGGGGCGTTCCTCGAACAGCCCTGGGGGCAGCCGCCGACCGGTCGGCCCGCGCAGACCTGACCGCCGGCCGTCGGGACCCGCGGCCGGCCGCACCCTGATGACGGGCGGCACCTGCCGCCCGGTTCGAACAGCGACAGTCGGAGCGGGTGTTTGGCCGCTCACCGGGATCCGGCGAGCGGTGCCGATCCGGCGGTCAGACGGAGTGAGTGGCCGGGATGACCGGGAGGAGCGCCCGGTCCGGCAGGGCCCGCGGAACGCGTTCCAGGACACCGCCCGCGAAGACGTCGTACAGCGGCAGGGTCTCCAGATGGACGTAACCGATGTGGCAGTCGCACACGGTCAGGGGGCAGGGGCGAGGGGCCAGCGCGGCCCGGTAGGAACCGTCGTACAGCCGGCCCAGTTCGCTGCGTACGAAGTGACAGCGGCGCACCGTTCCGTCGCCGTCCACCGAGATGACGGACTCGCCGGTACGGCAGGGCAGGCCCGCAGATCGGTGTGGGTGGCGGCTGTAGGGGAAGAGGGGGTCGAGCGCGGCCCACTCCGAGGCCTGCTCCTCCGTATAGCTGTGTCCTTCGGCGGCGTTCACCCACAAGTACACGTGCTCCGGGAGTTCCGCGCGCAATGCGCGTGCGGGTTCCCTGTGTTCGGGCAGGCCCACCACGCCGACACTGAAGCGGACGCCCAGGGAGGCGAGTTGCCGGGTCTTGGCGACGAACCGCTCGTGCGGTGTCTGCCCGGGGTGATACGTGCACCACAGCGCCACCGTGTCCCGGTCGGCTTCCTCCAGCCAGTCGGTACGGCAGCTCAGATTCGTCTGGATGGCGACGCGCCGGATGTGCGGCTGGTGCGACAGCTCCACGAGGGCGCGGCGGTACCAGGAGCGGACCAGCCCCTCGCCCCACGGGGTGAAGAGCACCGAGAGCCGGTCCTCGCGCTGCTCGCCCGCCCACACCGTGAACCGTTCCAGCGCCGCCCGGTCGGCCCGTAGTTGTGCGGTGGTGTCGCGGCGCTTGGCGAACGGGCAGTACGGACAGTCGTAGTCGCAGGACGCGAGCGGCCCGCGGTAGAGGATCGTCAGGTCCATGGACGCCTCACTTCATCTCGTAGGCGGCCATGGCGTCCCGCACGGCCGGGGAGAAGAACTCGGGGCCGATCGCGTCCGAGTGGGCGAGCCCTTCGGCGGAGAGGCGGAGCCGCTCGTCCCCGGTGTGCGCGAGCCATCCCCGTGCGGCGAGCGTGTCCAGCTCGGACGGGAAGTCCTCGTGCGGATCGGAGCCGAAGCGCAGGCGGTAGTCCGCGACGGGCAGGCCCTCGGACTGGAGGAGGGACTGAAGCAGATGCCGGCGCCGTGCCTCGTCCTCGTCGACACGGCGGCCGTGCAGTGCGCGCGAGAAGTCCTCGGTGGCGGTGTAGTCGTCGATGATGCCGCGGATCTCGCGCATCGACACGGCGTAGTCGAAGGAGTAGTGCAGCGTCGAGGTGTACGACCGGGCGCCGCAGCCGAGGCCGATCATGCCGTCGGTCTGGCAGGCGTAGTCGTCCGGCCCCTGGGGCGGGGCGTCCGCGCGCCGGAACATGCGCATCGACACCTGCTCGTAGCCGTGCGCCAGCAGGTGGTCGCGGCCCTCCCGGTATCGCCGCAGGCGCTGCTCGTCCCATTCCCGGTCGGCCGTCTGCGGGTCCGTGTGCCGGCCGAGGCCGGTGAGGGGGCGAATGTAGAGCGGGTAGAGGTAGATCTCCTCGGGCCGCCACGCCAGGGCCGCGTCAAGCGAGTGACGCCAACTGGCCGCGGTCTGACCGTCGATGCCGTAGATCAGGTCGATGTTGAGGACGGGGACGGCCGCCTCGCGGATCCGCCCGAGCGCCGCCTCGACGTCGGAGCGCCGCTGCGGCCGGACGGCGGCACGGGACTCCTCCTCAACGAAGCTCTGCACTCCGAGGCTGAGACGGGTGGTGCCGCGCGCGACCAGCACGGCCAGCCGGTCGGCCGTGGCCGTGGAGGGCGACGCCTCGACGGACAGCGGGATCGCGCGGAGGTCGGCTCCCATCTCCTGCTCGGCGATGTCACACAGCCGCTCCAGCTCGGCGGCCTCCAGGAACGTCGGTGTGCCACCCCCGAACGCGGCGTTGGCGAAACGCGGGGTCTCCTCGTCGCCGAGGGCCTCGCGCACCGCGGCGGCCTGGCGCCGCACCGCGTCCAGATAGCGTGCCGTCAGATCTCCGGGCGCGCCGATCCGGGTGAACAGGTTGCAGAAGCCGCAGCGGACCTCGCAGAACGGGATGTGCACGTACAGCGAGAGCGAGCGTCGGGACTCGCCCGCCCACAGATCTTCGAGCGCGGGGCGCGGGGCGAGGGGCCGGTAGGCGGTCTTGTGGGGATAGGCGTAGGTGTAGCTCTGGTACGGGCGTGGCAGACCGGTCGGGGCAGCCGCGGGGGCGAGGATCATGCGGTCGGCTCCAGGAAGAAGTGGCTGTAGGGAACGGTCCACACGGAGTCGTGACCGAGGCGGTGGCCGGTGTAGCCGTCGTCTCCATAGGCCGTGCCGTGGTCGGAGCAGACGATGGCGAAGCAGCGGCGCCGCGAGCTCATCGCACGGAACAGCCGGCCGACATGACGGTCGATGTACTCAAGGGCCGCCGCATGGGTGACCCGGCTGTCGCCCGCCTCCCGGGTGGCGCCGGGCAGGTGGAACCAGTTCGGCTGGTGCAGCGCGGAGGCGTTCAGGAAGAGGAACAACCGCTGGTCCCCGGGAAGTTCGGCCACGGTCTCCTCGGCCCGCGCGACCTGGGCCTCGAACGAGGTCGGGGAAGCCACCGAGAACTCCGGCTCCCAGTGGCTCTCCTGGAAATACCCGGGCAGTACGTCGCCGAGCGCGCCCTGCTTGTTGAAGAAGCCGACGCCGCCGACGCACACGGTGCGGTAGCCGTGGGCGGCGAGAGCGGACACCAGGTCCGGGGTGTCGAAGACGAAGGTGCGGTCGGCCGTCGTCTCGCTGCCGGCGAACCGTGCCGCGAACAACCGCGGATGCGGGCCCGGTGCCGCCGGGGTGGGGAGGAAGCCCGCGAACATCGCCTGGTGGGAGGCGTAGGTGAAGCTCCCCGGCGCGTGCCGCCGCTCCCAGGTGCCGCCCGGCAGATGCGCGGTCAGGTTCGGGAGGCGGCCGGCGGCGGCGAGTTCGACGGCCACGTCGTAGCGCAGGGTGTCGAGGGTGAGCAGGAGCAGGTCGTCCCGCCCCACCACGTCGTTCATGTCCGGTGTCCCGGCCGGGCCGGGGGCGGTGGATGTCACGTCGGACTTGCGGTCGGGTTCAGGCTGGAGCATGTGCTGTCCTCGGCGAGGTGTCGAGCGGGGGTGCCGTGTGTACGGGGAAACGGTCGGGGGAGAGGGACCGGAACGCCGCGATCTGCGCCGCGTACGTGTCCAGACCCTCCGCGCCGCTGCCCGGCAGGCCGGTGAGGCGGGGAAGCAGATCACCGAAGGCGTTGACCTCCCCGACGGCGAACCGGCGCCAGCCGACCGCGGGCAGCAGATCGACGCCCACGCACAGGGTGCCGGGGAAGCAGGCGGCGGCCCGCTCGCCGATGGCGAGGGCCTCTGCCCACCGGTCCCCGGCCAGCGCGCGCACGGCCGCGAGTTCACCGCGTGCCCCGCCCAGGTGCAGATTGGTCAGGGGAGAGCGGCTCGTACGGACCACGGCGTGGGTCGCGCGCCCGGCCACGACCACGACACGCAGGTCCGCCGACCTGTTGCCGAGCGAGGCCTTCGGCAGCCAGCGCTCGATGTGCAGCCCGTCAGGGGCGAGCGTGTCCACGATCGCGGCGATCTCCGCCTCGTCCGTATAGCGGCGGATCCGCAGGGAGTTGTGGAGACTGCCGTCCCCCGTGCGTTCCACCGAGGTGGTGGCCCGGATCCGGCCCGACGCGGTCGTCTCGACGGCCAGCACACCCGACGCGGACGAACCGTGCGCGAGCTTCACGAACACCCGCCGCATCCCGGTATCCCGCATGAGGTCCCGGACGCCGCTCCAGTCGTCCACGGCACGCAGAGCACCCGAGGTGGGGGACTGGGGCACGGGCACGCCCGCGGCGTCGAGGCGGGCGTGGCACAGCCGCTTGTCGAAGAGCACGGCCAGATCCGCCGGATCGTCGAGCCGCCTGCCCCCGCGCAGCGAACCCACGCAATTCAGGAGACCCTCGTACCAGCGCGCGGACCCCTCCACCCGGGTCGGCGCCTCGGCGCCGCGCAGCAGACGGTCCACCTCGGCGTTCTCGCCGGGCGAGTCCAGCCGGACCACCTCGTCGTCGGCGAAGTCGTGCCCGCCGTCCCGCAGTACGTCCCGCCACTCGACGACACGGGGTGTGCCGCAGCCCGCCTCCTCGGCCGCCGTCGTGAACAGACCCACCCGGCGGTTCTCCCCGTTGGCGACGACCACCCACTTGACCGGCGCGCCCCGCGGCCGCGTCCCGCCCATCCCGCTCCCTCGTCTCCTGTTCCGGTGCCGGTCTGTGCTACTCACCCACCGCGACGAAACGCCAGACCGTTCCGTCCTCCTCCTCGTCGGACTCCGCGTCGTCCTGGTCGACGTCGACCAGCACACCGGCCGGCTCCAGCGTCTCCAGCAGGCGCGTCCGCAGTGCCGTGCTCAGGTAGTTGTGGTGCAGGTCGAGCTTCTTGAGGTGCGTCAGCGGCTGCCCCGACAGCAGGGCCGTCGCGCCGTCGTCGGTGAGCACGCCCATGGAGAGGTCGAGGTCCTCGAGGCGCGCCACGACCGGGGCCGAAGCCAGCGCCGTGCAGATGTCGTCCTGGATCTCGCTGTTGCGCAGGCCCAGACATATCAGGCTGGGCAGTCGGGTGCCCGCGAAGAACGGCTCCAGGTCGGCGACATCGGCGTCGCCCCCGTACTCGGAGGTGCCCAGCCACAGGTCGAGCGCCACCAGGGCGGGCAGGTCGCTGCCGGCGATGCCGCGCACCGCCGCGACGGGCATACCACCGGTCTCGACGGTCAGACGGCGCAGCCGCTCGTGCCGGACCGACGGGAAGAGCAGCTGACTGCCACCCCGGACGCCGAACTCCTCCAGGGCGGGGAAGGCCTCCAGAAGAGGCGACACATCACCCTGGACGATCCAGGAGATCTCGCACTCCTCCATCACGATGTCGCCGAGGAACAGTCCGCGCAGCGCGGGCAGCCGGTCCCGCGCGGCCACCAAGGCGCTGATCACCGCGTCCGGAGTGCTGTCGTACACCTCGCTCCACGCACCGACGATCAACGCCCGCACCCGCTCGGTGTCCACGGCCGCCAGGAAGCGCGCGAAGGCGTCCTCCCACTGCTCCTGACTGTCGTAGGCGTCCACGGCGATGCGCCAGGCCACCGTCTCGGGCGCGGGAAGCGACGCAGCCCGGGGCGACTTGTCGTCGGCTTCGGGGAAGTTGAAGGCCGGCAGGCCGTGGAACTCCTCGAGGTGGCTGTTGATCGTCATGCGCGCCCGCTCCTTCGTACCGGTACCGGTGGATCGACGTTCGTGGTGGCGAGTCCGGAGCGCGCGGACCGCACCCGGGTAGACGAGTTCTACCAAGCCCCACTGACACCACGGCGAACAGGGGTCGGCATCTGGGGACGGGAAGAGGGGGAGGCGCCATCGGGTGAACGCCCCGAGCGCCACCGGCCGGGGGATGACGCATGGTGGTGGGAGTAGGAGGCCCGGTCGCCGGGGGTACGCCGCCGGGACCCGAGCCTGATTGTCAGTGGTCGCCCCTACGGTTTTCGCCATGGCACATTCCGTGCCGTGCCGGGAGGGAGACCCATGTTCCGCCAAGGAGACGTGCTGATCGTGCCGTTGGACGAGCAGGCGGTGCCGGACCACGCCCGCGACGCGGCGTCCGAACCGCGTGACGGACGCGGACGACTCGTGCTGGCCCTCGGTGAAGTCACCGGGCACGCCCATGCCGTGGTCGGTCCGGGACGGCTGATCAGGGAGGCCGGGGTGTTCGGCCCGATGCTGCTGCACGTTCCCGACGGCGCTCGGGTCGTGCACGAGGAGCACGGGGCGATCCCGCTGCACAAGGGCTGGTACCGGGTGATCCGCCAGCGGGAGTACGTGCCGGGCTCGGTGCGGATCGTCGCCGACTGACACATCCGTGCCGACCGACGTGTCCGTCGGTCGTTCCCCGCTCCGGATGCGGAGCGGGTCGCGGAAGCGCGTGGACAGCACGCCCGCAGGCAGGACCGGGTGGCATCGCAGCCTGGCGCCGCCCGGCGCAGGAGATCTCGGAGAGGAACGGTGTGATGGAACAAGGCAGTTGGCGTGTCACGGCAACGCGGACCGGAGCGAGCGACCGGGCGGCGGCCGAGGAGGGCGTCCGGCTCGCCTACCGGCAGGCCGGGCTGGACGCGCCCGCGCGCATCGTCTGGGCGCGCTCGCCCCACGAGGCCGTGCGCATGCTCCTGGGCACAAAACCCGCGGACGGCGCGAGACTTGGGGACATCGGCCCGAGCGTCCGGAGCGCCGTCGTCGGCAGGCCCTGGGCGGCGGAACGCGATCGCGCGCACGAACGGCTGGGGCCGGACGGATGGAGCGGGCACTGGCGTGCCACGGGAGCGGCCCTGTGGGAGTCGACCCGCACGCTGGCCGACCGGGTGCGGTCGGGGGTTGTCGAGGCGCTCGCCACCGACCGGCACGAGGAGCGCCGGGTCCGGCTGCTGCTCCTGGACGCGACCCTGGGCCAGTACGACGCGGCGTGGCTGTGCGCGTTCGACCCCGATGAGGAGAGTCCTCTGGCCGGAATCGCCGCGGTCGCGCGCAACGCGGGCTGGTGGTGGCCCTACGAGAAGGTCGCGGTCATCAGTGAACGGCCGCTGAGCCTGCACCGCGACGAGGCCGGACGCCTGGACCGGGGAGACGGCCCGGCACTGCGCTACGCGGACGGCTTCGAGCTCTACGCGTGGCGCGGGATGCCGGTCCCGCGCACCTTCCTCGGCGAACTCACCGCGCTGACTCCCGAGCGGATCCGCGGCGAGGAGAACGCCGAACTGCGCCGCGTCATGCTGGAGTTCTACGGCTACGACCGGTACCTGGAGGAGTCGGGGGCGGTCCCCGTTCACCGCGACGAGACGGGGGTGCTGTGGCGGGTCGAACTGATCGGCGACGAGGATGTGGTGATGGTGGAGGTCGTCAACTCCACGCCGGAGCCCGACGGCACGAGCCGCACGTACTGGCTGCGCGTCCCGCCGACGACCCGTACGGCCCGAGAGGGAGTGGCGTGGACGTTCGGCCTCGCCGCCGAGACGTATGAGCCGTCTCGGCAGACGTGATCACGGCCGACGGCATCCGCGGACGGCTGCCGCGGAAGGGGTTGTGCGAATCCCCGGGAGGCCGTCCGGGGGCCCGGACCGGTGCGTTCGTGGACGGGACACGCCGCCGGTACGCGCGGCTCAAGTGGGCCAGGGCGACCGGCAGTCCGGTCGGTGGACATCCACTCGTACGACACGGTCAGGCGGGCTGCCACAGCTCGACCCGATTGCCCTCGGGATCGGTGACCCAGCCGAATCGACCGACGCCCTCCATGTCCTGCGTCTCTTCAGCCACGTCCGCACCCTTGGCGCGCAACTGCGCGAGCATCGCGTCCAGGTCGCGGACCCGGAAGTTGAGCATGGCCTGCTGGGCGCGGGACCCGAAGTAGTCCGTCTCGGACTCGAACGTCGCGAACACCGTCGGCCCGGTTTCCTGACGCCACAGTCCGTTCTCATCGGCGTCCAGGCCCAGGCAATCGCGATACCAGGCGCTCAGGGTCGCCGGGTCGGCGGCCCGCATGAAGTATCCACCGATTCCAAGCACACGTTCCATGCCGTCATCCTGCCAGGACGGCGACCGGGCGTGGCGGCACCACACCATCGCCCGCTTTCGTAACGCTGGTCAGCGTCCACGGCTCAGAGCCGCTGCCCCCAGGTCATCACCATGCCGGGTCCGAGTTCGGCGAGCTGCGGTGAGGCCAGATAGGCGAGTGCGTCGTCGATGACGGCGGAGTCCACTCGCCCGGTCTCCTCCAGCGCGGGCCGCATCCGGTTCCACGTCTCGGACCAGAAACGGGCCAGCGGGCCGCCTGCGACCAGCGGCGGACAGAAGAGCTCCCCGGCGACGTTCTGGAGACCCTCCTCGCGCAGGAAGTGGGGATAGGCGGGGACGGAAGACGTGTCGGTGCCGATCGTCGACCTCAGTGCCTGCCACATGGCATCCATGGTCCGCCGGTAGGCTGACGAGGTGTCCAGGACATTCGGCACGTCCACGGCGTCACCCAGCACCAGCCAGCCGCCCGGGTTCAGCCATCGCGCGAGGCGCGAGACGAGCCGACGGCGTTCGGGCAGGTGCATGAGAACGAACCTGGCATGGATGAGGTCGAAGCTGCCCAGGTCCAGGCTCTCCTCGCTGAGATCGGCCGTGACCACGCGCACCCGCGGACCCGTGAGGGCGTCCAGGCCGCTGGTGTCCCGGTCCAGCGCGACCACCTCCGCGGCGCCCGCCTCCTCCAGCAGCCAGCGAACGACAGTCCCGGTCCCGGCCCCCACCTCCAGACAGCGGCTGCTCGGCCCCGCGCCCAGAGCACGCAGACGCCGTGTGGTGACCGGATCGTAGACGAGGGCCGCGGCGTCGATGCGCCCGGCTTCCTGGGGGTGCTCCGGCTCGAACAGGTCCTGTCCGTAGTGGCCACCGGACGCCGGAGAGCCGGTCATGAGCGGCTCTCCAGCCTCGGTCCCCCTGTACCTCTCCTGCCTGCCCGTGCCATGGAGACTCCCTAAGCGTTGATCACCGGCTGCAGCCAGGGTGACAGCTTCCGGGCCCGATCGCGCCCTGACGGGCGCTCCGTTCCACGTCGTTGCTGCCGAGAGGCGAGAGGCGAGAGGCGAGAGGCGAGAGGCGAGAGGCGAGAGGCGAGAGGCGGCTCGATGGAGGCATGTGCCGCACGACAAGCGGGCGGGTGGGCGGAAAGAGTCGGCCCACCCGCCCGCTCGTGAGGTGGCGAAATGCTTCATTGCTCTCCACAGAAAAACCGCGGAGTCGTACAAGCGTCATCTAGTTTCGATGACGTTCCTCCTGGACGTCGAGTGCCCTGCATGCGTGATGCCACACGCGCGCACTGAAGGGGACGCGCTGCTGTCCCGTCCGCGGGGCCGGCGTGCGGGTGATCATCAGGTCCTGTCCGAGGCCGAGCAGGCGCGCGAGGGAACACCCCTCCGGCTGCGACTCAGGCCGGCTCCCGCACTGCGCCGTCACGGGCGACCGCGTACAGCGTGACCCGCAGCGGCGTCCGCACCCCCTCCGATACCCGCAGCGGCTGTTCGACCGCGCACTGCTCGCCGACTGTCCCTGGACGTGACCCGATCCGTCGCTGGTCGTCGTCGATGTCCCACCGCTCGACCAGCGCGTTCAGCGCCTCGTCTCGTACCTGGTCAGGACCACGCCGCCGGGAAACGTCCGTGTCTCCACCAGCTTCAGGTTCACCCAGCTGTCCAGCGCGGTGAAGAACGGTGTGCCGCTACCCACCAGGACCGGATGGGTGACGATCGCGTACTCGTCGATCAGCCCGGCCCGCATCGCCGCCCCGGCGAGCGCTGCGCCACCGACCCTCATCGGCCCACCGTCCTCGGCCTTGAGCCGAGTGATCTCCGCGACCGCGTCGCCGGTCACCAGGCGAGTGTTCCAGTCGACCTTGTCGACCGTCGAGGAGAACACCACCTTCGGCGTGTCCCGCCAGTTCCGCGCGAACTCGATCTGCGCTGGGGTGGCGTCCGGCTGCTGGTCGCCGGTCGGCCAGTAGGCGCTCATGGTCTCCCACAGCTTGCGCCCATACAGCAACAGGCTGATCGCCCGCTCCTGGTCGAGCCACCACTGGAACAGCTCGTCGCTCGGCCCGCCCCAGCTGAGGTCGTCGCCGGGCGCGGCGACATAGCCGTCCAGGGACAGGTTCATGCCGTAGAGCAGTCTCCGCATAGCGCAGGCCTTCCGTCAGTCGGTCTCGGAAGTCTAGACGGGCCTTGACCCCGAATCCTGGACACGGGTTATGCGGCTGGTGTGAGCGTAGTTGGTCAGAAACGGCTGGGGTTCACTCGTCGATGACGTAGCCGACGTGCCGACCGCAGAAGTATCCGCGCACGATGTGAGGTTGGTGTTGTCGGCGGTGAAGGAACCGGCGGGTTTCGGAGGCGAGTTCGGTCTGGTTCCTGGCCCGGTGGGTGTGGGGCAGGCTGCGCTTGAGGTCGGTGAGGAAGCGGCACATGACCTTCGCGTCGAACGACTCGGTGAGGACCATGAAGTGCATCCGCCCCGTGGTGCTGATCGCGGACATCGCGTTCACCGAGAACCGGTTCCCGGTGCGGTGCACGACCGGCGTCGTACCCCTGGCTCCCCAGGTGCGGCCGGTGACCTGGTCCGACCGGATGCCGACCTGGTCGGCGAACAGCACTATCCCGTTCTCGGCCTTCGCCCGGGCCCGGATCGCCGGCCACGTCTCCTCGCGCCAGATCCGGACCACCTCCGGATCCTGCTCGACCGCCCGCTTGTCCGGCCGCTGGAATGTCAGCCCCCACCGCTTGAGGTACTTGCCCACCCCCGGCTCGGTGAAGCGGACCCTGTTCAGTTTGCAGATCAGCTCGCCTACAGCCTCCGCGTCCACAGCTGACCGGAAAGACCCAGGTCGGAGGGAGTGTGGTCGAGGACGGCCTGCCGAACAGCGGCCTGCTCGGCCTCGGACAGGACCTGATGATCACCCCGCGTCCACAGCAGGTAGCCCCCCGATACAGGCGCTCGACTGGCCCACTCGAGGTGCGGCGAGCCGGAGACGTACCAGACTTGTATTCATGGCAGAAGAGCGTCGTCCGCGTACCAGGAAATCCTCGACGACAACCGCTCGCCGCACGCCGTCCGTGCGTGGAGCGGAACAAGCTGCGCGTGCTGCCTGCCGGAGTCTGGAGGGCTTGATCGGCCATCCCACCGAGGGTGTATCAGCGGTGGGGCGTGAGGACGACGGTTGGTGTGTCGTCGTGGACGTCCTCGAGCTGCCGCGGATTCCCGACACGACGAGCCTTCTCGCGTCGTACGAGGTGCGGATCGACCAGGACGGCGAACTCATGGAGTACCGCAGGGTTCGCCGCTATCGGCGGGGGTCCGCCGATGAGTGACCACTCGGGTTTGCCCGACAACCGGAAGGACGCCCCATGCCTGCGACCACCTACTCCGACGAGGTAGTGGCGTGCCCACCGCGCGCCGGCACGTTGTACGACGTGCTCGAACTCATTCTCGACCGGGGCATGGTGATCGACGTGTTCGTCCGGGTGTCCCTGGTCGGCATCGAGATCCTCAAGATAGATGCGCGCATCGTGGTAGCGAGTGTCGACACATACCTGCGATTCGCTGAGGCGTGCAACCGGCTTGACCTGGAGCGTGACTCCAGCAGCACCACCATCCCTGAGCTGCTCAGCGGTGGCGCCGCCAAGTCCATCGGCAAACGCAAGGTCCGCAAGGCCGCGGAGACGGTGGGGGACACCGTTCGCAAGGCGGTCGGGGGGCGTGACGACGACTCCGACGAGTCCGATGAGGAAGAGGAAGAGCAGCAGGAGCGGCCGAGGAAGCGGCGCGCTCCAGCCCGGAGCGGCAGCAGCCGACGACGAACCGCGGAGGCGTGAGTTGTGACAGCCGATGGTGTGTACGTCTACGCGATCATCCGGTCAGGGAGGCCGCTGCCGGTAGACGCAACGGGTGTGGGCAGCCCGGCTGCCTCGCTGCGGGCGATCCGGCAGGGGCGGGTCGCCGCTGTCGTCAGTGTGGCTCCTCCCAAGCTCCGCGCCAGACGACGTGATCTCCTCGCTCACCAGGATCTACTGCTGCGCCTGTCGGAACAGGGGCCAGTGCTGCCGATGCGGTTCGGAATGGTCGCGCGAGACGAGGACACGGTGCGCGGCCAGTTGACGGCTCGCGAGTCGGACCACATCGCAGCACTGGAACACCTCTCCGACGGGGTCGAGGTCAACGTCAAGGCGCTCCCGGCACAGGACGCGCTGGCAAGCCTTGTGGCGGAGGACAAGAACGTCCGTGGCCTGCGGGACGAGGTGCGTCGACGGCCCGGATACGAAGCCAGCATGCGACTGGGCGAGGCCATCGCGGCTGCTCTGGAGAGCAGGGCCGCCGAAGCCGGTCGGCGAGTTCTGCGCGAGCTCACACCCAAGGCCCGTGCGGTGGCCTCGGGGCCCGCAGTCCAGGGATGCGTGCTCAACGCGTCGTTTCTCGTCAACCGTGGTGACAGCGACGCCTTCCGAAGGGCCGCCGAGCATTTCGCCCGCACGAACCGTGACCGGGTGGAGCTGCGGCTTTCGGGTCCGTTGCCCTGCTACAGCTTCGTCTCGGCCGAGGGCACTCCCGCCCGAACCGTTGGAGTCTGAGATGGGACTGATCACCGGTTTGCTCACCCTGCCCATCGCACCGGTCCGTGGCGTCGTCTGGGTGGCGGAGAAGCTCAATGACGCAGCCGAGCGCGAGTTGCACGACCCAGGGGTGCTCCGTGCCCAGCTGGCTGTGCTGAACAGGGAACTTGAAGAGGGCGACATCAGCCTGGAGGAGTTCGAACGAGAAGAGGAACGGCTGCTCGATCGGCTGCATGCCGCACAAGCCTGTTCCGGGCCGAACGATGGAAGGTGACGCAATCATGGATGACAAGGAAAAGGTGGCCCTCGCCGCTGCTGTAGTGGGCGGCTATGTGCTGGGACGCACCAAGAAGGGCCGGTTGGCCCTGTCCATTGCGACCTACCTGGCCGGCCGGCGATTCGGTCTCGAACCTCGCCAGCTTGCCGCCGAAGGAATGCGCAGGTTGGGGGAGATTCCGCAGGTCGCCGAATTGCAGGAGCAGTTGCGCGGGGAAGTGCTGGAGGCGGGCCGCAAGGCCATGACCGCCGCCGCCGACCGGGGCATGAGCACGCTTGCCGACACCCTCAGCGACCGTACGTCCCGACTCCTGGAGAAGGCGGATGAGGGGGAGGAGGGCGAGGAGGAGTACGCGCCGGAAGACGAGGACGCGGAGTACGAGGAAGAGGAAGAGCCGGAGGAAGAAGAGCCGGAGGAAGAAGAGCCTGAGGCGGAGTACGAAGACGACCAGGCCGAGGGTGAGGAGGAGGAAGAGGAAGAGCCGGAAGGCGAATACGAGGAAGAAGAGGAAGAGGAAGAGGAAGAAGAGGAAGAAGAACCGGAAGCGAAGCCGCGGAGGCGCCGCAGTTCGCGCTCGGATAGGTCCCGCCAGGCACCCGCGTCAGGGGCACGCGAAAAGGCTGCTCCCGCCGGCGGAGGGAAGCCTCGGGCGGCCAAGAAGGCTGCGCCGGCGAAGAAGACCGCTTCCAGCAAGACGGCGGCGAAGAAGACCGCGCCCAGCAGGAAGACGGCGGCCGGCAAGACGCCGGCGAAGAAGTCTGCGGCGAAGAAGACGGCCTCGAAGAAGGCCGCTCCGGCCAAGAAGACCGCTGCGAAAAAGACGGCGGCGAAGAAGACCGCTGCAAAGAAGACCGCTCCGGCCAAGAAGTCCGCGGCCAGGAAGACGACGTCATCGAAGCGGGCGGCATCCAAGCGCGCCGATCGCCGGAGGTAGGCATCCATGACCGAGACGGAAAAGGACGAAAAGACAGAGGGAACGTCGGGTGTGGACCGGGTTCGTGAAGAGCTGTCCAAGTTCCTGTCTGCGCAGGTGGAGAATCTTGCCGAGAAGGCTGGCGACAAACTGAAGGACGTCACCGGGCAGCTCAGCGATTCGGCCGAGAGTGGCTCGCTTCCTGCGATCGGTTCCCGCATCCTCCAAGGCGACTCACCGGTGAAGGCGTTCGTTTCGGAGAAGGCCAAGGGTGTCAAGGACAACGTCGTGGACAAGGCCAAGAGCGCTTTCGGTGGGGGGAAAGGAAAACGGAAGGCCAGTGGCGGCAAGGTCATGAACATCATCGAGGTTCTCGATGTTGGAGTGCCTTTGCGAGACACGTACGACTACTGGACGCAGTACGACAAGTTCAGCAGCTTCGCGAAGGGCGTCCGCGACGTTTCGAAGAGCGACGAGGTCGGGAGCGACTGGAAGGTCAAGGTCGGCCCTTCATCGCGCAGCTTCAAGGCGACTGTCCAGGAGCAGATCCCTGACGACCGCATCGTGTGGACCTCCGAGGGCGCCAAGGGCACCACCCGCGGCGCGGTCAGCTTCCATGAGCTGGCGCCCACCCTGACTCGGATCGTCCTGGTGGTCGAGTACTACCCGTCGGGGTTCTTCGAGAAGACGGGCAACATCTGGCGGGCGCAAGGGCGCCGTATGCGACTGGACTTCAAGAACTTCCAGCGATACGTCACCCTCACGAATGAAGAACCCGAGGGATGGCGGGGCGAAATCCGTGACGGAGAAGTCGTCGTGTCCCACGAGGACGCCGTAGAAGAGGAAGAGGCTGAGCAGGAGGAATCCGAGGGCGAAGAGCCCGAGGGACAGGGCGAAGGCGATGCGGAGGAAGGCGCCGACTCCGCATACGAGGACGAGGACGAGGACGAAGAGGGCGCGGAGGCCGAGTACGAGGACGGGGAGGGAGCGGAGGACGAGGAGGGGGCGGAGGACGCATACGAGGACGAGGACCAGGACGAGGACGAAGAGGGAGCGCAGGACGAGGAGACCGCGGACGACGAGACCGCGGACGAGGACGAGGAGGACGCTCCCAGGAAGAGGAGAGGACAGAGGCGACGCCGTGACTGACGTCGACTTCCGGCAGGGGTCCTATCCCGTCTCCGGTCCTCAGACCACCAACCTCGCCGATATTCTCGAACGCGTTCTGGACAAAGGCATCGTGATCGCCGGGGACATCAAGATCGATCTCCTCGATATCGAACTGCTCACCATTCGGCTCCGCTTGTTCGTGGCGTCGGTGGATACCGCGAAGAAGGCCGGAATCGACTGGTGGGAAAATGATCCGGCACTCAGCTCGCGTGCTTCTCGCGACGCCTTGCAGGACGAGAATCGCGAATTGCGCGAGCGGTTGAAAGAACTCGAATCCGAGACAACGGACAAATAGCGGCACCAACGGCCCCACAGCAATGCCCCGAGCCCAGCAAGGAACAAGGAGAACCGAGGTACATGACGGAGCGCGGCCCTGTGCCTTCGGGTGCCAACGCCATCTACGTGTTCGCTGTCTGCTGGAATCCGGACCTTTCGGTCGTCGTCGGGCTGCCAGGTGTCACGGACGAGGCGCCTGTGAGCTCACTGTCGCTGGGGGCACTGACGGCGATCGTTCAGACCGTCCGGGCGAGCGACTTCACCGACGAAGTCTGGCAGGCGCGCCTGTCCGACCAGCATGAACTGGAGCGATACGCGCGCGCCCACCACGACGTCGTCTCTGCGGCCGCGGCTTGCTGCCCGACAGTTCCCCTGCCGATGGCCACGCTGTACCACGATGAGGAGAGGGCGCGAGAGGCGCTGGGGAAAGAGGCGGGTCGGTTCCATGTGGCGCTCAGGCGCATCGCGCACCACGCCGAATGGGGTGTGAAGGTCTACGCGCCGCCCTGCCCGCGAGACGACACGGAGCAGACGCCGATCCGGCATCCCACGCCGACCGACCGATCGCGCCCTGCGCCCGGAGCCGGCCTCGCCTACCTGAACCGCAAGCGAGGCGCGCAAGAGCGCCGCGAGCGGAGCCAGGACGAGGCCTTGAGGACCGCGGAAGCGGTGGATACCGAAGTCCGGGGCCTCGCCACAGCGTCCCGCAGGTTGCGCCCGCACGCCCAGCCTTCCGGGGAGCGCCGGGTCCAGGTCCTCAATGCGACGTATCTGGTGGCCGAGCACCGCGCTGAGGAACTGGCCCTGCTGGCACGGACACTGCGGGAACGCACGGGGGCGGACATCGAGCTGTCGGGGCCGTGGGTGCCCTATTCATTTGTTGGCGAGGTGTAGACGATGACGCGCGACGTGGTGCCCTGGGACGGTCCCGGGCCCCTGACCGGACCCATCGGGGTACCGCTCGTCGATCTGCTGGACCGCGTCCTGGCAACCGGTGTGGTGATCAGTGGGGATCTGGTCATCGCCATCGCTGACGTCCCGCTGGTGCGGTTGTCCCTTCATGCGCTGCTGTCGTCCGTCAACGAGCGCGTCCCGGCTCCCTGGGCGGATGGCGGCCCGCTATGAGCGGTTCCCGACTGGACCTGGATTCCGACCAGATGGGGCGCGACCTGGTCGCCCTGGTACTCACCGTGGTCGAACTGCTCCGGCAGCTGATGGAGCGCCAGGCGATTCGCCGTGTCGAGCAGGGTGACCTCAGCGACGAGCAGGTTGACGAGATCGGGACCACGCTGATGTTGCTCGATCAGCGGATGGCGGAACTCTGCGAGCAGCACGGAGTGCGTCCGGAAGATCTCAATCTCGACCTCGGCCCGCTCGGATCCCTTTTGCCCAGAAGCTGAAGACGCTGATGCTCGGCCGGCGGGATTGCGCCGTCGCCGGTGCGTTCCGCCGTGTGGACGAGACTTCAGACGCGGCGGCGGCGCTGGTCGCTGTTGTCCCAACGATCAGCGCCCGGGTCCGGGCGATTCAGGGACCCACTCCCTGAGTGACCGTGCCGGGTTCGTTCAAACAGGCACGTCGGCCGTTCGCGGGCCGCACGGGAGACGCGCGATCATCAACCTTGCCGCGTTCGCGTCCGGCGCGGATCGGGGATCCGAGTGCTTCCCGGGCATTTGGCGTGGCCGTCTCTCGCGGTCGAAGGACGCGCTACGACGAGCCGGCGGTCCCGGCCTGAAGCTCTGCCTCTGTCTGCGGGGGCACGTCGCTGAGCTGCTCGCGCAGATAGTTCCAGATCACGGCGGTGAGTGCGGCAGCCGGGACGGCGAGCAGGCTTCCGACGACACCGGCCAGACTGCCGCCGAGCGTCACCGCCAGCAACACCACCGCCGCGTGCAGGCCCAGTCCGCGACTTTGGATCATGGGCTGGAACACGTTTCCCTCCAGTTGCTGCACCACGACGATGATCGCCAGCATGATCAGCGCGTCCGTCAGGCCGTTCGACACCAACGCGATGAGGACCGCGACGAAGCCGGCGAAGACGGCGCCCACGATCGGCACGAAGGCGGTGACGAACGTCAGAACGGCCAGTGGGAGGACCAGCGGGACTCCCAGGATCCAGAGGCCGGCACCGATCAGCACGGCATCGAGCAGGCCGACGAGTGCCTGGGAACGTACGAACGCGCTCAACGTGTCCCAACCGCGTGCTGCCACCGTCGGAACGTCCGTGGCCAGGCGGCCGGGCAGTTGACGGGTGAGCCACGGCAGGAACCGCGGACCGTCCTTGAGGAAGAAGAACATCAGGAACAGTGCCAGAACGGCAGTGACCAGGCCGTTCACGACGGTGCTCACGCCCGTGACGAGGGCGGTCACCACACTGCCGACACTGTTCTGAATTCGGTTGATCGCGGCGTCCGAGGTTTTTGAGATCTGGTCGTCGCCGATGTTCAGCGGCGGCCCTGCGGCCCACTCGCGGACCTTGTGGATCCCCTCGACCACGCCGTCGGTCAGCTCGCCGGTCTGAGAGGCCACCGGCACCGCGATCAGAGCGACGATGCCCAGGGCGACGACGAGGAACAGCACGGTCACGGCTGAGGCGGCGAGTGCGGGGCGCCAGCCGCGTCGGCGCAGGAAGCGGGTGAGAGGCCAGGTCAGTGTGGTGAGGAACAGGGCGACGATCAGTGGCCAGACAACCGACCACATCCGCCCCACAACCCACAGAGCCACCCCGGTCATCAAGAGAACCAGCAGCAGATCAACCGAGATACGCGCGGACGCGCGCAGCGCGGCAAGGGTTCTCGTGGAACTCAACGGAGCAGTCATGCGATCACCCTATGGGCGTACGGGTCATACTCCGTCGTCCTTGCCGGAGAGGGCCCGGCGAGCACGGCCCGAGTCGGCACGACACCTGGGTCGAAACGCTGCGGCCGGCGGCAGGCGTAGCGTCTGGCTCACGCGTGATGCCGTCGGAATCGCCACGCGTGATGCCGACGGAATCGCCGAAGGTGACCCGTTCGTGGGTCCCATCTGCTCTTCGCTGCTGTGCCGGGAAACATGGAAGGCCAGGACTGCGGTGCCGTCGTCCACGCCGGTCCCGAAGGTGTCGGGCAGGTCCCGGGACAGGGAGAAGATCAGCGAGCCGATCCAGGTCGCACGCCCATCGGTGCTCCGCTCGGCGCTCTCTCCTGGGGCCCGACCGCGGTCTCGACGGAATCCAGTGGCCTGTCCAGATCCGGGCTGCTTGGATGCGGACATGAACAGGGTTCTTCCGGCCGACTATGAGATCTCCACCGCCCCCAAGCGTCTTGATCACGCACTGATCCACCAGTGGCTGTCGCAGGACGCGTACTGGGCCCTGGGCCGCTCCCGGCAGAAGCAGGACCAGGCCATTGCCGGGTCCCTCAACTTCGGCATCTACGACCGTGCCTCGGGTTCCCAGTTCGGCTACGCCCGAGTGGTCACCGACCAGGCCACCTTTGCTTGGCTCTGCGACGTCTATATCGCTCCTGCCGCGCGGGGCAAAGGCCTGGGCACCGCTCTCGTGGCTGCCGTCAGAGACCATCTGGCCCCCTACGGACTGCGCCGTGTGTTGCTGGCCACGGCCGACGCCCACTCCGTCTACGCCGAGGTGGGATTCGCACCGCTCGAAAAGCCGGAGAAGTGGATGACGCTCGGCGAGCAGTGAGGTGCTGCCTGGAGAATGGTCCGTCATGACACTGAGCCTTTTCCAACTTGCCGCAGCAGCTGCGCGGTTGACCTGACAACGTGGTGAAGCCCCTGGTAGATGGGTTTTCGACCAAGAGAACCGCGTCCATCAGAGGCTTCACGCGCTTGTCTACCCGTCGGGCGTCGACGTGTCCAGCTCTGCCCTGCGCTTCCTCAGCCAGCAGCTGCGGCGGCACCGTCGGGCCATCGGCTCACGCTGGCGGCGGAAGTGTCACTTGTAGGGCGGCATGTTGTTGGTCGGGTCTCCAGGACTCCAGTCCATGTGGGCCACGAGGACGGTCAGGAGGAGTACCACCGCGATCAGGACGAGCACCCCCACCCAGAAACTGTCCGCAGGTCCGGGACGGTGCGGATCCGGTGAGCTGTCCGGCCGGTCACCGCCACCCTCACCAGCACGGTCCCCGGCGTCACTGTACCCATCGGGTGCCACGGCCCCCTCCTTCGATAAGGCCATGGCACCGCACCGCAGGGCAGGCGTCAAGACCGCCCGCAGCGTCTGGTTTCTTGGGGCCGACAGGGGCGTGACCACCAGCGGGTCAGGCCGGTTCAACGCGGTTGACCACCAGTGCTGCAACCGCTGGTAATCGACCCCGAGCCGATCAGCCATCGGCCGCATCGAATATGATCAACCAGGACGCTCAGTTGACGCACTGAGCCTTGCAACTTGCCGCAGCAGCTGCGCGGTTGACCTGACAACGTGGTGAAGCCCCTGGTAGATGGGTTTTCGACCACCAGCAGGCGAGCCGCCCGCCGAAGGTGGAACAGAGCCTGTGGAACTCGTTCCTGACTGACCTCCTGCGGCCCACCGGCATC
>NZ_JBSFYW010000057.1:0-56456 GCF_053599975.1 Streptomyces sp. NPDC005141
GTGCATGTGCTGTCTTGGCTCTCGATCAGCACGGTGTGCGCGCTTGGTTCTCGCACCGCACGGCGTGCACCTTACCCAATCAGGGGGATGGTGTTCCGCCCTGGGGGCGAAATCCCGCTTCCTGCCCTGCTCCGCAGGAGTCCGATTCCCCCCGGCCTGAAGGCCAAGGCATCCTCGAAGGAACCCGGTGAAACGGGCGGACAGCGGGGCGATCTCCAGCGCTCCAGGCCGGCGCGGAGCGTGGCAGCGATATCGGCCATCGGTGCCGGGTTCTCCGTGGCGACATCGAGATCCTGGCTGGGACGGCTGACCAGGCGATGAGCCCGCACCGCGTACCCGCCGGTGAGGACCAGCTGGTACGCAGAACCGAGAGCGATCACATCCGCCAGGAGCCGTGCGTGCAGCTCCGGCATGTCCGTCATACGGCTGCCCGAGTGCGTGCGGCAAGCTCAGGGAACGCGTCTTCCCAGACGGTACGCACAGTGCGTCCGACGAGGGTGCGCAGCACCGGCCACATCTGGAGGAGCAGGTTCTGATTGAGGTAGCGGGACAGGTCCTCGCTCAAACCCTCGTGAAGGACGGTGCGGTACAGGCCCATGCGCTGTCGCGGCTTGGACATGTCGTACAAGGTCATTCCGGACCAGGCCACGTGCAGTGGCAGCTCTACGACCCCCCGGGTGGGACCGCGCAACTCGTCCAGCGACTCTGGTAGACGACGCCGGAACTTCTCCCGGTACAGCGCGAGGTCCTCCGCGTCCTTCCCGGACGCATGGGACTGTGGGCTGGCGGCCATACGCTCATTATGGCGGGCCCGGGCTCGGCGTGTCGCGCGGCGCGGCGTCAGTGAAACGACACCGTCCGCCACGGTCAACAGAACCCGCAGAGCCGCGCGCCTTCGGGAGGGTTGCGCCCCCAGCGGTCCGAACGTCCACAGCACCGCCTTCTTGACCGGCTCGATTGTCCCGAACGCAGCGCCACGGCACCACCGACATGGCCACCCGCCAGGCGCGCCGCCGTGCCGGGTGAGTTGTATTCGCGCCGGGGGACCGGCTCGTACAGAACCCGGGGAAACGGGACCCGCGCCGGCTCGTACGGAACCCGTCGAACCGGGGCGGGCCGTGCGCTGAAGGAGCAGGGCTCAGGCGGTCCGTGGGGGCGGGCCGGCTGCCCCGGTGTTGAGGACGGCGAGCAGTGTTCTGGCCTGCACGTTGACGTAACGGCTGTGCCCGGCGAGCCAGTTCAGCTGGCCGGGGGTGACCCAGTGGTATCCCGGGGGCGGCTGCGCGGGCGTGGTGGCCTCGTCGGTGTCGACGATCAGATAGCGGCTCTCGGCGTCGAGGAACCGGCCGCCCTCCTCGGAGTGGACGGCCGAGTAGCGGATCCGGTCCTCGGGCACGTCGAGCATCAGGTCGAGAAACGGCGGGCGGTGCCCGGGCGCCGAAGGGGGGTAGTTCGCCGGAGCGCACTGCACGGTCGGCGCGAGCTCGGCGGTGTCGAGGAAGCCGCCCTCCACGCGCGCGTGCACCAGGACGTGCGCGACGCCGTCGAACACGCGGTGGGCGAAGGCGACGACGCCCCGCTCCACCGGTTCGATGATCGGCTGGGTCCAGCCGGCCACCTCCCGGCCCGCACCCTCGACCGACACCGCCACCACCTTGAAGAACCGGCCGTCGGCCCGGCTGATGGAGTGCTCGTCGCTCTGCCACCCGGCGACCTCGCGCAGCGGCATACGGCGCACGCTCACGTCCTGCCGGGCCCGCTCCGCGGTGAACCAGGCCAGCAGGCCCGCGTCGGAGGACAGCGCCCACGGCTCCGCGGCGGCCGCCGGAGCGCTCGCCAGCACGGTGCGCGCGTCCATGTTCACGATGTTGTCCAGCCGCAGCAGCCGGCTGATCTGGCCCAGGGTGAGCCAGCGGAACGCGTCGTCGGCGGGGACGTCGCCGTCCGTCTCGACGATCATGTTGCGGTTGCGTTTGCGGTAGAACCAGGCGCCGTGCTCGGACTGCAGGACGTCGGTGACCACCCGCTCGCGGTCCGGCTCGACGAAGTGCTCCAGGTACTTCACCGCCGCTCCGCCGTGGGCCTTGGTGTAGTTGCTGCGGGTGGCCTGCACGGTGGGGGAGAGCTGCACCAGGTTGGGGTTGCCGGGTTCCATCTTCGCCTGCATGAGGAAGTGCAGGACGCCGTCGAACTCCTTGGCCAGGATGCCCAGGATGCCGATCTCCGGCTGCACGATGATCGGCTGCTGCCACTGGGCGCCGGGCCGCACCACGTGCAGGCCCTCGATGGTGAAGAACCGTCCCGACCGGTGCCGCAGGTCGCCGGTGTCCGGCGCGAACGACCAGTGGTCGAGCCCGGCGAACGGGATGCGCCGCACCGTCGCCCCCGCGGAGCGGCGCACCCGCTCCAGCCACAGCGGCACCTCGGACGTCGCGATGTGGACGCCGTCGGCCGTCGCCGCCGACCGGGCCAGCCGCTCGGCGGTCGCGGTCCGGGACCGGGGGACCAGCCGCGCCGGTGCGCTCATCGCCCGCCGCCCGTGTCCTTGGCCGGCTTCCACCACTGCGGGTTGTCCCGGTACCAGGCGACGGTCTGCGCCAGGCCGGCGTCGAAGGCGGTGAGCGGCCGGTGGCCGAGCTCCCGCTCGATCCTGCCCTGGTCCAGCGCGTAGCGCCGGTCGTGGCCCTTGCGGTCGGTGACGTGGCGGATCATGTCCGGCCCCGCCCCGCACAGTTCGGCGATCCGGTGGGCCAGCGCCAGGTTCGCCAGCGCGGTGCCGGCGCCGATGTTGTAGACCTCGCCGGCCCTGCCCCGGGTCAGCACCCGGTGCACGGCCCGGCAGTGGTCGTCCACGTGCAGCCACTCGCGGACCTGCCCGCCGTCGCCGTACACGGGGACGGGCCGTCCTTCCAGGAGCTGGGTGACGGCGAGCGGGATGAACTTCTCCGGATGCTGGTAGGGGCCGTAGTTGTTGGAGCAGCGGGTGACCGAGACGTCCAGGCCATGGGTGCGGAAGTAGGCCAGCGCGACGAGGTCGGAGGCCGCCTTGGAGGCGGCGTAGGGGGAGTTGGGCAGCAGCGGGGACCCTTCCGTCCACACCCCCTCCTCGATGGACCCGTACACCTCGTCCGTCGAGACGTGCACCACCCGCCCGACACCGGCCGCCAGACACGCCTCCAGCAGCGCCTGGGTGCCCTCCACATTGGTGCGTACGAACGCGGCGGCGCCGGCGATCGAACGGTCCACGTGGCTCTCGGCCGCGAAGTGCACCACCGCGTCCTGGCCGGCCAGGACACCGCCCAGCAGGTCCCGGTCGAGGATGTCCCCCCGTACGAAGGTGAGCCGCGGATGGGAGGCGGGCAGGTTGTCGCGGTTTCCCGCGTACGTCAGCAGGTCCACGACCGTGACGTGCGCGTCCTCGAAACCCGGATAACCCCCCTCGAGCAGGGTCCGTACATAGTGCGAGCCGATGAACCCGGCTCCGCCGGTGACGAGGATTCTCATACGACCACATCGCAGTCGGAATTCCGCGCTCGAAGCATGCCTTTTCCCTTTTCGGCGAGGGGACGGATACCACTCGGTCCACGCTGGAGAACTGCCTGATTCCCGGTCGTCCTCGGACCGCCGGTCCTTGTGCCCTGCGCGGCCCCCGTCCCGGGGAGGGGACCGCCTGTGACCCAGTCCCGTCCGGCGAGGCTAGGCCGCGCGCCTAAAAGCCCCCTCGAAACGGACTCGAGGGGAGCTAACAACCTGATGCGAGTCATCAGTGAATCTCAGCCCATGGCAGTGGGTATCTTGGTCGTGTGAAGCCTCCTGAGTGGGGAGCGGGCGGCGGGCTGCCCGTACGGTGGCCGTGGTGACCGGTGAGGCCGCCGAGTGAAGAAGTTCCAGGTGCAGCCTGGTTTCGTGGCGCAGGCGTTTCGGTTCGCGCTGGACCCGAACGTCGGTCAGGAGCAGGCGCTCCGGTCGCACTGCGGTGCGGCGCGGGTCGCATACAACTGGGCTGTCGGCTGGGTCGAGGCGGCGTGGTGGCAGCGCCGCGCTGAGGCGTCGTACGGCATCGTTGAGACAGACCTGACGCCGTGGCGGCCCTGGTCGCTACCTACGCTGCGCAAGGCGTTCAACGAGGCCAAACACACTGACCAGAGGTTCGCCGCTTGGTGGCAGGAGAACTCCAAGGAGGCGTACAACACCGGTCTGGCGAACGCCGCCGCCGCGTTCGACAACTACGCGAAGTCGAAGCAGGGCAAGCGCAAGGGGCGCGCGCTGGGGATGCCGCGGTTCAAGTCGAAGCGAAAGGCGCGTCTGTCCTGCCGGTTCACCACCGGCACTATCCGCGTCGAGACCGACGGCCGGCACGTCACGCTGCCACGCCTGGGCACGATCCGTGTCCATGAGCCTTCGGTCAAACTCCTCGGCCGCCTGCAGGCGGGGACCGCCCGCATCCTGGCAGCCACCGTCCGCCACGAACGCGGCCGCTGGTTCGTCTCCTTCCACGCCGAGGTGAAGCGCGACCTGGTGCGCGTCGCCCGCCCGGGCGTCGCGGTCGGCATCGACCTCGGCATCAAGACCCTGGCGGTCATGGCCGACAGCACCGGCGAGATCCGCGAGGTGTCCAACCCGCGACACCTCGATGCCGCATTGAAAAAGCTGCGCCGCGTCTCCCGTACCGTGTCCCGACGCCGGGGCCCGGACCGCCGTACCGGACAGCAGCCGTCCCGCCGGTGGGAGAAGGCCAACAAGGCACGCAGCAGGGTGCACTACCGCGTCGCGAACCTCCGGGAAGACGCCCTGCACAAGCTGACCAGTGCCGTGGCGGCCGAGTACGGCACCGTGGTGGTCGAAGACCTCAACATTGCCGGGATGCTCCGCAACCGGCGCCTGGCCCGGCATATCGCCGACGCCGCATTCAGCGAGATCCGCCGACAGCTCACCTACAAGACCCGCCGCAACGGCTGCCGCATCGTGGCCGCCGACCGCTGGTTCCCCTCCTCCAAGACCTGCTCCGGGTGCGGCGTGGTGAAAGCCAAACTGCCGCTGCACATCCGGACCTACCACTGCGACGCCTGCGGCCTGGTCCTCGACCGGGACGCCAACGCCGCACGTAACCTCGCCGCGCTCGCGGCAGCCGCAGTAACGGGTACCGGAATGGCCGGAGACCCGGACGCCGTCAAGGCGTTGAAGCCTCGTGGAGCTGACCGGAAGACCCGCACCACCCCGCCCGGACGCAAAGCCGGGCGGGGGCGGGCAGGTGGCGCAACTCTGCCGCAACAGCAGCAGGCAGAAACGAGAGACCGTCCTCACATCGAAGCCCTCACGCTTTGGTGATGTGACGGACCTTCCGGGCAGAAATACCCGGAAGGCTGAGAGTCTCTTAGGCTCACAGCAACGGCGTCAGCTGTCCTGCAGCAGCCCCAGAACGTTGCCGTCGAGGTCGGTGACGGTGGCCACCAGCCGGCCGCCGCCGACGTCGGCGGCGGGGCTCTTGACCGTGGCCCCCGCGGCGGTCACCTCGGCCAGCTTCGCCTCGATGTCGGGGACGTGCCAGTAGGCGACCGGCGAGGTGATGTCCTGCGCTCCCGCCGGCACCAGCCCGATGTGCTGGCCCGCGAGGTCGAAGCCGACATAGAACTCCGAGTCGGTCTGCGGCTCGATGCCGAGCAGGGCGGCGTACACCTTCTTCGCCGCGGCCACGTCCTTCACCGGATGCAGGACGGTCTTGATTCCCTGAATGGCCGAGTCAGCCATTTCCACTCCTGGGGGGTTGGGATTTCGTGACCCCATGCTAGGAAAATCCGCGGCCGCGATGCATCTCCGCACCTGATCACTCCAGCGGGTTTCCAGCCACTCTTGACCAGAAGTGGACGGGCCCTTGCCAGGCTGCGAGCGCGCTGAATCCAGGAGGGGAAATCACGTGAAAAAGCTCGCATGGGTCACCGCGGTGGCCGTGGCCGGCCTGCTGGGGCCGGCCGTCGTCCCGGCCGCGGCGGCCAAGGAAGCGGCCCGGCCGGCCGCAGCGGACGCCGGGACCATCGCCTGGTCGCCGTGTCCCGACACCGACCCGGTCCTCGGCAGCCTGCTCAAGGGCCTGCAATGCGGCACGGTCCAGGTACCGCTCGACTACGCCGACCCCGGCGGCAGGAAGATCAGCCTCGCGCTGACCCGGGCCGTCCACACCGCCCCCGACAGCCAGTACCAGGGCGTCGTCATCCTCAACCGCGGCCAGTGGCCCGGCGGCATCGGCCGCGACCTGCCCACCCGCTACGCCCAGGGCACCACCGGGCTGGCCAAGGACGTCGGCGCCGCCTACGACTGGATCGGCTTCGACCCGCGCGGCGTCGGCGCCAGCGAACCGTCCGTGGTCTGCGACAGCAGCTACGTCTACCCCGGCCACGCGCAGCCCGACCCCGTGCCCGCCACGCCTGCCGCCGAACAGGAATGGGCCGAGCGGGCCCGCGCCTACGCCCAGAGCTGCGGCGACACCTACGGCGACGTCCTCGACCACCTCACCACCAAGGACGCCGCCCGCGACCTCGACCGGATGCGGATCGCCCTCGGCCAGGAGAAGATCACCTACTTCGGCACCGACTGGGGCACCTACCTCGGCTCGGTCTACGCCTCGATCTACCCGCACCGGGTCAAGCGGATGATCCTGGACAGCGTGACCCGGCCCAACGGCAAGTGGTACAAGAACAACCTCGCCAAGAACGAGACGTCCGAGACGAACGCCCGGATCTTCTTCACCTGGGTCGCCAAGTACGACGCCGTCTACCACCTGGGCACCACCGCCGCCGACGTCGAGGCGAACTACTACCGGGGCCAGAACGCACTCGCCGCCGCCCCCCTCGACGGCAAGATCGGCCCGTCCGAGTGGGCCGACGTCTTCGAGCCGGTCGTCTACCGCAGCTGGACCTGGCTCTCCCGGGCCAAGGTGCTCTCCGACTGGGTGGTGCGCCAGGACCCCGCCTCGCTGCGGGCCAACTACTCCGACCCGGGCTTCCCGCACCAGAACCGGCACGCGATGACCAACGCGGTCCAGTGCACCGACGCCTCCCAGCCGCGCAACTGGAGCCGCTGGCACAAGGATTACTCCCGCCAGTACGCCGCCGGGAACCACTTCCTGACCTGGACCAACGCCTGGTACAACGCACCGTGCGCGTTCTGGCCGGTGCCCGCGCAGACTCCGCAGAAGGTCGGTGACCCCTCGGTGAACGTCCTGCTGGTGCAGCCGGAGTTCGACACCGCGCACGGCACGACCGGCGCGGTGCGCACGCACAAGCTGTTCCCCAACTCCCGCCTCGTGCTGGAGCAGGGCGGCCACAACGTCGGCGCGGCCCTGTCGGCGAACAACAACGCCTGCCTGAACACCTTCGTCGGCGACTACCTGCGCGACGGCACCCGTCCTGCCTCCAAGAAGGGCATCGACGCGACCTGCCAGGCCTCCCCGGACCCGGTCCCGGCGTCCTGAACCGCCTGAACCGGACGGCGGCCCCGCACCGTTGAAGGGTGCGGGGCCGCTTCCGCCTTGGCCGCCGTCGCGGCTCAGCGCACGGCGGGCACCGGCCCGGACGCCGGCACCTGTGCGGGCACCGCCCCGGACGCCGGCAGCTGCGCGGACACCTCGCTCGTCCTGGCCCGCAGCACGTCCGCGGGCGCCGTGCCGGCCCGGTGGGCGGCGACCAGGTCCTCCAGGGTCCGTGTCATCTCGTTGGGGGAGGGCATGGCCAGTACCTCCTGGCTCAGCCGCTGGGCGTTCGCCCGCAGCCCCTGGTCGTGGAGCAGCCGGTCCAGCGCGGCCCGCACCCGCGGCCCGTCCGCCTCGGCGGGCTTCATGGCCAGTCCCGCCCCCGAGCGTTCCAGGCAGCGGAGTTTGAGCGGGACGTCGAACGCCCGGCTGACCAGCAGCTGCGGCACGCCGTAGCGCAGGGCGCAGCCGAACGACCAGGTGCCGCCGTGATGCACCATGGCCGCGCAGGTCGGCAGGACGTCGGCCAGTGGCACGGACTCCACCAGGCGGGTGTTGGCCGGCACCCGGTGCAGCCGGTGCCGGGACTCCCGCGGCAGGGTCAGGATCAGTTCCATCTCCAGGCCGGCCGCCGAGTCGAGGATCTCCTGGATGCGTTCGACGGGCAGCAGCTGGCGCACCGGACCGTCGTTGACCGCGTCCCCGAAGGTCATGAGGACCCGCGGCGCCCGCGGCGGTTCGGCGATCCACCGCGGCACCACGGCCGGCCCGTTGTAGGGGACGCACTGCATGGGCAGCGTCGTCGGCCGCTCGTCGGGGCGGAACGCCCGGGGCAGCGGGTCGATGGTGAACTGCCCGTTCACCAGCTCCTCGGAGAACGCGCAGCCGTACTTCTGGGCCCAGCCCGCCAGCCAGTCGCCGAGCCGGTCGGCGCGGTCGTGCGGCGGCTGCAGTGCCTGCGCGTGCAGGAAGTCCTCCCGCATACGGGAGTAGACGTCGACGGAGTACAGCACCCGGGCGTGCGCGGCCCCGACCGCTGCGGCGGCCACCGCGCCCGCGAACGCCTTCGCCCCCCACAGCACCAGATCGGGCCGCCAGGTGCGGGCGAAGGCGACCAGTTCCTCCATCATCGAGTCGTTGGACCGCCGGGCCTGCGGCAGCACCAGGTCGTCCATCACCGAGGTGACCTGCTCCCAGTCCAGCCGCGCACGGTCGGGCCCCAGCTCGAACAGCGGGCCGAGCCCGTCCTGCGCGGACTTCCGCGCGCCGGACGGGGCGGCGGCGGCCGCCGCCTGGCGCCGCTCGTCGCGCCGTCTGCGCAGCTGCGGGCTCTCACCGGGTCCCACGCCCAGGCCCGTCAGTCCGGCACCGGCGACGGCGTCCAGGAGGTCGGGCCAGCCGGCCACCCGCACCTCGTGCCCGGCCGTCTGCAGCGACCACGCCAGCGGAACCAGGTTGAACAGGTGTGTCTTGAAGGGGAACGGCACGATGAGAACCCGCACGGCGGATCTCCTTCGGGTCAGGGGCGAGGGGGGTGGTGTGCGCCGGCGCACGCATCGACGCCCCTGCCATCCTGATCACGTATCCCGTACGGGGCTTCTCCAGGTTTGCCCACTGGTGCTGGTCGCGGCGGTCACCAGGACGGAGACGGCCGTGACTGCCAGGGCCGTCGGCAAGGGTCCCGCCAGGTCGCACAGTGCGCCGGTGAGCAGGATGGACACCACCACGCCCAGCGGCAGCAGTGTGGCCCGCAGCGTCACCACCGCCGGCAGCTGCTCGGTCGTGGCCGCCGCCAGCAGCCGGTTGTTGAAGTGGACGTAGGCGACCTCGAACAGGACCAGGAACAGCGCGTACAGCACCAGCGTCGGCGCGGTGCGCCCGGCCAGCACCGCGGTGGCCAGGAACGGCATCGGTGCCAGTGCCCACGCGGCCGAGGGCAGCTGCCCGAGGTGGCGCTGGGCGGGCAGGGCGGTCAGCGACCCGGCGAAGACGGCGACCGAGGAGACGGCGACGAAGACGCCCACCAGCCGGGTCCCGCCGCCCAGCACCTGCAGCGGGATCACGGTGACGGCCACGGTGTGGAACCCCTGCCAGAACGCCACCAGCAGGAACCGGGCGAACAGCCTGCGCAGCACCGGGTCGGTGACCCGCAGCCGCCCGCCCTCCGCATACTGCCCGGCACCCCCGGCACCCCCGGCACCCCCGGCACCCCCGGCACCCCCGGCACCCCCGGCACCCCCGGCACCCCCGGCAGCCTCGCCGTCCGTGCCGCCTGTGCGGTCAGTGCCGGCGGTGGTGTCCGCGCGGGTGGTCCCGGCAGGCGACGGCAGCGCCCAGGCGAGCAGCGCGGACAGCGCCAGCAGCACCGCGTTCACCGCGACCAGACCCCGCAGCGGCAGGATCGAGGCGGCCGGCCCCGCCAGCGCCGCACCGAGACTGACCCCCGTCAGCTTGCCGATCTCCGCGAGGGTGTTGGCGCGCTCCAGCCGCCCGGGGTCGACGGCGGCGCGCAGCGCGAGGGAGGTCGCCGAGCGGGTGAGCGCCTCGCAGAACCCGCGGGCCAGGACCAGGACGGTGGCCACGGCCGCCAGCGCGTGGCCCGGCGCCGCGAGGGCGGCCAGCGTCAGCACCAGACTCGCCGCCTCGGCCGCCCGCACCAGGTGCTCGGGGGCGTGCCGGCGCAGCAGCGAGTTGAGCGGATGCGCCAGCAGCAGCGCGGGCAGCCACGGTGCGCTCAGCACCGCCCCGGCCAGCAGCCCCGACCCGGTGGCCGACCCCACCCGCGTGGACAGACTCACCAGAAGCAGGAAACTCCCGCACGCGTTGACGAACAGCAATACGGGAGTGAAATTCGGCGAACGGCGCACCGCCGGAAACAAGGTCAATGTCATCACAAGCCCCTCCAGAAGCCGGAGGATGCCAGAGCTGAACACATTTCGGCGACGAAGGCCGCTGCCTATCGTGAACATATGACAGCAACCACCGGGAACAGCCCGTGCATTGTGATGGTCGACGCCTACGCCGCCGTCCGTTCACTCGTTCTTGAATTCAGGAAAAAAGGATGTTCGGTCGTCCGTGTGCAAAGCACACGCGACGTTCCGCTCGTCTACCGGTCGGCGCCCTACGTCCGTGACGACTTCATCGCCGACATCGTCCACGACGGCGACGTGGCGGCCACCCTCACCGCCCTCGCCGCGTTCACGCCCCTCGCGGTGGTCTCGGGCGGCGAGTCCGGGGTGGAACTCGCCGACCTGCTCGCCGAACGGCTCGGCCTGCCCGGCAACGGAACCGCCCTGAGCACCGCACGACGCGACAAACACGTCATGGTCGAGACCGTGCGTGCCGCCGGGCTGCGCGCGGCCCGCCAGCTGCGCGCCACCGACGCCGGCGAACTGGCCGCCTGGCACCGCGAACTGGGCGGACGCGTCGTGGTCAAACCGCTGCGCAGCGCCGGCAGCCAGGGCGTCTTCTTCTGCGACACACCCGAGGAGTCGGCCGCCGCCTTCACCTCGCTGGCCGGCACCGACGACGTCTTCTCCCGCGCCAACGACGGGGCCGTGGCGCAGGAGTACCTCCCCGGCACCGAGTACATGGTCAACACCGTCAGCCGCGACGGCCGCCACCATGTCTGCGACATCTGGCGCACCAGCCGCGTCAGCGCCAACGGCGTCCTGGACCTGTGCGACGCCCTCGCGCTGACCGACTCCGGCGACCGGGCCGCGGCCCCGCTGACCCACTACGCCTTCCAGGTCCTGGACGCCCTCGGCATCCGCCACGGCCCCGCGCACGTGGAGATCAGGATGACCCCCGCCGGGCCGTGCCTGGTGGAGGTCGGCGCCCGGATCGCCGGCGGCGGCATCCCGGCCAGCGCCGGCCTGGGCATCGGCGCCTCGCAGCTGGAGTGGACCGTCGAGGCGTACCTGCGTCCCGAACGGTTCCACGCCCGCGCCCAGCACCCGTACACCCTGCGCCGCCACTGCGCGATCGCCGGCATGGTCTCACCGGTGCGGGGCGTGCTCAGCCACTACCGGGGCATCGAGGAGATCCAGCGGCTGGAGAGCTTCCACGCCCTGGTGACCCCGGTCAAACCGGGCCAGGACATCGTCCGCACCGTCGACGACCTCACCTACCCGGTCATCGTGACGCTGCTGCACGACCTCGAGGAGGTCGTCCAGCGCGACCTGAACACGATCCGCCACCTGGACGGCACCGGCTTCTACGTCCTCGACCACGCGCCCGGCTCCTGACCCCACCGGCCTGCGTCCCCGGCCGCGCGCCCGGGTCCTGACCGCGGTGTTCGACCGCCGCCCGGCGGCAGTTGAACGCCGCGGTCAGGCGCCGGCCGCCACCGGCCGCGACCACGCCGGCCGCGGCACCCGGTAGACGAAGCTGACCGCGGTGCGCGGCTGCGCCGCCGTCGTGTTGGGCGCCGAGCGGTGCAGCACCAGCCCGTCGAACAGGACGGCCGAGCCCGGCTCCAGCGGCATGGCGACCACGGCCGTGCGCGGCAGATGCTCGTCGGCGACCTGCGGCTCCCGCGCCCGCCGAAGCGGCGGCTCGCCCGGCAGGCGCTCGCTGTCCCCGGTGTGCGGGAGCAGCCCGAGCAGGTGCGAGCCGGGCAGGAACTCCAGGCAGCCGTTGCGGACGGTGGCCGGCTCGAGCGCCACCCACACCGTCACGATGCCGTGCTCGCCGGCGTCGAAGCCGGGCGGCGCGAACGCCATGTCCTGGTGCCAGGGCTTGGCCGAGCCCACCACCGGCGGCTTGGCCCACAGGAAGGAGTTGACCAGCGTGCCCGGGGCGCCGGCGGCCCGGGCGACCGCCCCGCCGGCCAGGTCGAGCGAGCGCTGCACGGCCTCGAACTCGGGGACGTGCACATGGATCCGGTCCGCCGACCGCAGCACCCCCGCAAGTGCGCGCTCCCCCTGCTGCCAGGCCGCCCAGCCGCCGATGCCGGGCGCCTCCAGGACGAAGTCCCCGCCCGAGACGGCGCGGTCGCGGGTGAGGTCCTCCAGCGCGCCCACCGCCCGCCGCAGCCGCACCAGCGCGTCACCGGCTGCGAGCCCCGGAAGCCGCACGAATCCGTTCTCCCGTATTCCCCCGGAATCGGTCTCCACCATTTCTCGTCCTCCCTCTCTTGACATCGGATCGCCCGCGAATTTACCCGTATGTATCACAGGGCGTTCATGTTCAAGCCGAGCCGGAAAACGGTTCGTTGCCACCCCTTCGGCGCCCTGCGTATCCTCTCGGGCCATGAGGCCGCTCGGCCACATCACAAGCTATTTGCGGAAGGAGTGGAATATGAGCGACCGCACCTTTATGGAGACCCGTGACGCGGACGAGGAGACCAGCAAGTGGTAATCCTCTGACAGCGAAATACGTGCCGCCCGTACGGAATTCAATTTCCGTACGGGCGGCACGTCGTCCCGAGAGAGGCAGAAATGGTAGGCAATCGCGTTTCCCACGTCATCGACCTTCCCGCCGACCTGCTGGTGATCGACGACTCCACCGACGACCGCTACTGGGCCTCGGTGGAACGCGTCGTCGACCTGGCCGGGCAGAAGGCACGGACCGCCGACGGGGTGCCGCTGCTGGCGAGCCTGGTGGCCGCCCACCCCGAGTGGCCGGTGCGCGCCGGCGCGGTGCGGCTGCTGGCCGCCCACCACGCGGACGATTCCGCCGCGGGCAGCGCCGTGGCCGCCGCGACCCACGACACGGTCGACTGGGTCGCCTTCACCGCCCTCAAAGTCATCACCCAGTACCGGATCGCCGCCGCCGTCCCCGACCTCATCCGCATCTCCGGCTGGCCCAGCAACTTCACCCGGCCCGACTGGGCGCGCAAGCCCGTCGGCTGCGGCGCGGCGCTGACCAAACGCGCCCTCATCGCCGTCTTCGGCACCCGCGACCCCGCCGAACTGCGCCGCCTGGAGGACGAGTACTTCACCGACATGCGGACCCGGATCGCTGCCGCGCGCAGCCGCCCCCGCCGGCACACCGACGTGATCCCGGTACCCGCCGGCCCGGCGATCATCGGCGCCGACGAAAAGCCCGACGCCTTCCGCATGGCCCAGGACGACAGCACCCTGCGCGCCCTGGACGTGCCCGCCTTCCTCATCGACCGCACCACCGTCACCAACGCCCGCTACCGCCAGTTCCTCGAAGAGGTCGGCGACTCCGGCGAGTTCGACCACCCCGACCAGCCCCTGGAACGCTCCCACCGCCCCGCGCACGGGCACGACGCCCGCTTCAACGCGCCCGGCCTGCCGGTCGTCGGCCTCGACTGGTACGACGCCTACGCCTTCGCGAAGTGGGCCGGCGGCGCCCTGCCCAGCGAGGTCCAGTGGGAGAAGGCCGCCCGCGGCGTCGACGGCCGCCGCTACCCCTGGGGCCAGGACTGGGACCCCGCACGGGTGAACTACGTCGAGCGGTCCTTCGGCGAGCAGGTGAGCGACCTCGACTCCCTCGAAGCCCTGCTGCTCACCGTCGAACAGGGCACCAACCCCGACCACCCGGTGCTGCCCGCCGACGCCCTCCCGCAGGGCGCCAGCCCCTACGGCGTCCTGCAGATGTCCGGCAACGTGTGGGAACTGACCCGCACCAACTTCTACACCGGCCAGGACATGGACCCCTTCTTCCAGGGACGCCACCCGCTGGACTTCATGAACCGCAAGGACGCCTTCCACGTCCTGCGCGGCGGCACCTGGACCTCGCCGCCCACCTGCCTGACCACCTTCTACCGCGGCAAGGACCTGATCACCGACCGGCACAACGAGGTCGGCTTCCGCTGCGTGTACGAGACGAGCACCTGATGCGCCTGACCTCGCTGGGCCACGCCGCGGTCCTCGTCGAGACCGGCAGCGAGCGGATCCTGTTCGACCCGTGGCTCACCCAGCGCCTGGACCGCTTCTGGGAACATCACCCGCCGCTGCCCCACGACCTGGTCCGCCAGGTCCTCGACGACGGTGTCGACTACGTGGTCCTCAGCCACCACCACTTCGACCACCACCACTTCCCCTCCCTGCGGCAGCTGGCCGACGGCGCTGACGTGGACTTCGACGACAGCCCCCGCCAGAGCTCCGCCGTCACCTGCATCTACCCCGCCGGCCCCGTGCCGCCCCGGCTGACCGCCTCCGGCCTCGGACACCAGGCGATCGCCTGGACCCTGCGCCGCCTGGGCTTCGAGCACCTGCACCCGGTGACACCGGGCGACACGCTCACCCTGGGCGCGGCGACCCTGCGGACCTTCCCCTCGGCCGTGCCGTTCCCCGAGATGAGCGTGCTGGTGCAGACCGCCGACGCCGCCGTCATGCTGTGCGGCGACGCCCTGCTGCACGAGCGGACCGCCGCCGCCTTCCAGGAGGAGGACGCACCGCGCCTGGACGCCGTACTCGTGCCCGCGCACAGCGTCTCGCCGCCCGGCGTGCTGACCGAACGCCGCCCCCTGTCCGACCCGGACGCGGTCCGCGCCCGCGCCGCGGCGAACTTCGACCGCTACGTCCAGGCGATCCCCGCCGCCGTGACCGTGCCCTCCTCCTTCGGCTGGCGCGTCAGCGGCGACGGCGAACGCGACTACTCCTGGTGCAACAAGACGATGTTCCCCTTCACCCCCGTCCAGGCCCTTGGCCGGCTGGACGAACTGGGCCGCGACGGCCTGCTGTGGGGCCCGGGCCAGGTCCTGGAGGCCGCCGGCGGCAAGGCCGCCCTGACCGACGGACCCCGCCCGCCCGCCGCCTACGACTTCGACCAGCTCTACGCCGAGGTCACCCTCGACCCGGCCACCCCCGTACCGCCGTTCGACGCCGCCACCGACCGCCACGGCCGCCAGAGCCGCAGCTGCCCCGACCTGCTGCGCGAACTCCTGGACCGCCTGGTGGCCACCGACTACTGGTACCGCGCCCTGGACCACGGCTCCGGACGCCACGTCATCTCCCTGTACGAGGACCACGGCACCGAGACCGCCTTCCTCCTCGACCCGGTCGCCGACCGGGTGACCCGCCTCGGCCAGGGCCCGGCCCGCGCCCACCTGGCCGGCGCCGAGGGCTGGACCGAGACGGCGGCGAGCACCCTTGAGGCCCTGCTCGACGCCGACCTGCTGTTCGGCAGCTCCTTCGGCCTGTGGGCCAGCGACGGCGTCCTGCTCTCCGCGGTCTTCCACCACCCGTCCTTCTACACACGCCACATGGACCGCGCACTGCGGGAGGCGAACACCCCGTGAACGGCACCGTCGTACTCGACCACGAGAGCACCTGCCTGCGCGGCAACCCGCTGGGCGACCCGCACCGCCGCCGCATCGAGGTGCACCTGCCGCCCGGATACGACGGCGTGCGCCGCTACCCGGTCATCTACTGGCTGCCCGGATTCGGCGCCCACCCCGGCCTCGGCAACCGCGCCCTGGCCTTCGGCCCGTCCGTCGCCGACCGCCTGCACCAGGCGATGACCGACGGCCGGGTGCCGCCCGCCCTGCTCGTCGTACCCGACTGCACCACCGCCTACGGCGGCTCGCAGTACCTCGACTCCGCCGCCTCGGGCCGCTACGCCACCTACCTCGCCGAGACCGTCCGCGAAGTGGACCGCCGCTTCGCGACCCGCCCCCAGCCCGCCTGGCGCGCCGTCGGCGGCAAATCCAGCGGCGGCTACGGCGCCCTCGTCGCGGGCATGACCTCCCCGCTGTTCGGGGCGGTGATCGCCTGCTCGCCCGACGCCGGGTTCGAACACAGCTATCTGCCGCTGCTCCCCGCCACCCTCGACACCATCCGGGCGGCCGGCGGCGTCGACGCCCTGCTGGCCCGCCGCGACAGCGGCCCGCACGACGGACCCTTCATGGTGGCGATGAGCCTCATCGCCATGGGCATGTGCTACGCCGACCAGCCCCGCACCACCCCCCAGGACGCCCTGCCCTGCGACCCCGTCACCGGAGTGTTCCGCGACCGGGTCTGGCAGCGCTGGCTCACCCACGACCCCGTCCGGATGCTGCCCGCCCACACCGCCCCGCTCACCGCACTGGGCCTGCTCCACCTCGGCGTCGGCGAACGCGACGAATACGGCATGCACTGGGGAGCCCGCGCACTGCACGCGGCCCTCGACACCCACCACGTCCCCCACGTCTACCAGGAACACGCGGGCGGCCACCACGGCATCGAGCACGTCTTCACCGACGCGCTCGCCCACCTGTGGCAGACATGGCGCCACGGGCAGGAACCGGAGAACGACTCGTGTGCGGCATAGCGGGCTACATCAGCCTGGACGGACGGCGCGACGCCGCATGGCTGGACGCCCTGGGCCGGACCATGACCGCGGCCATGGCACACCGCGGCGAGGCCGCCTGCGCCCCCTACGTCTCCGCGTGCGGCACCGTCATGCTGTGCGCGACCCGCCTGGCGGTCCGCGACCGCACCGAGGCCGGCGACCAGCCGATGACCGACCCCACCGGCCGCATCGTGCTGGTCCACAACGGCGAGGTCTACGGCTCCCGTTCACCCGCACCACCCCTGTGGCCGCGCCGCACCACCTGCGACACCGAGTTCGTGCTCCAGCAGATCTGCCGCCAGGACGACCCCGGGGCCGCACTGCGCCCGCTGGACGGCATGTTCGCCCTCGCCTGGCACGACACCACCACCGGCCGCGTGGTCCTGGCCCGCGACCACTTCGGCGTCAAACCGCTCTTCTACACCGTCACCGAAGGCGCCCTGCTGTTCGCCTCGGAACAGGGCGTCCTGCTGCGCACCGGCCTGGTGACCCCCGAGGTGGACCCCGAAGAGTTCCTCCTGCGCTCCTGGATCCGCATGGACGCCGCCGACGACCACACCTGGCTGCGCGGCATCCGATCCCTGCAGCCCGCCGAATACCTCCTCCTGGACCGCCCCCGCACCAGCACCCACCGCTACTGGAAACCCGCCGCGGTCGACGACCCGATCCGGCCCGAGGAGATCAGGGCCGCCTTCGACCGGGCCGTCCGGCAACGGTCCGTCTCCGACGTCCCCCGCGCCGCGGTCCTCAGCGGCGGCGTCGACAGCACCGCGATCGCCGCCGCCCTGACCAAAGAGGGCGTGCCCCTGGACGGATACGTACTGCGCTACCAGGACGGCATCGGCGGCTCCGGCGACGACGTCTCCTACGCCACCGAGGTCGCCGGCCGACTCGGCGTCCCGCTGACCGTCTGCGACCTCGACAGCGACAGCACCGCCGCCCTGGTGCCCGTCCTGCCCACCCGGCTGATGCGGCCCCTGCTGCACGGCGCCGAACTGGCGATGCACCACCTCTACCGCACCATCGCCGACGACAAGAACGTCGTCGTCTACTCCGGACACGGAGCCGACGAACTCTGGGGATACCAGGACGGCCGCTACTTCCCCGTCGTCGACCCCTACGCCCCCACCTTCATCCACGGACGCCACTACCTCACCCACCGCCTGCACGCCGACGAACGCCCCGTCTGGGCCCGCCTCATCAGCTGGATGGCCCACGAACTCGACGTCGACATGAGCGCGGTGACCGACCGGGTGTGGGAACGCACCCTGGACGAATACCGGGCGCTCAAGACCGCATCCCCCCTCAAACGCGGCCGGCACCACCTGATGCGCCGCTTCCTGGTCTACGTCAACGACATGGTGGACGCCACCTCAGCCACCTTCACCCTGGAGGACCGGCCCGTCTTCCAGGACGTCACCCTGACCGAACTGGCCTTCCGCTGCCCCGAACACCTCAAGGACACCAACCAGCCCGGCACCCACAAAGGACTCCTCAAAGCAGCACTCGCCGACCTGCTGCCCGACTCGGTGCGCGCACGCCGCAAACAGGGCTTCCCCAGCCCCGCCGACCCCGGATACACCCGACGGCTGACCGAACTCGCCGGCCAACTCGGCACCCCCTTCGGCCTGCCCGCACCCCCGGCCGCCCTCCGCGCCGAACTGGGCGTCGGCGAATGGATGTTCCTGGCATCGGCCTCCGCCTGGACCGACCACCTCACGGAACTCAGAACCCACCCGAGGAGTCACAGTGAGCCCTTCCGTCCCCCGGTGGCGCCCGCAGGTCCTGCACCACGCGGCCGACCTTGACCCCGTCCCCCCGGTGACCGACGAGACCCGCGCCCAGAACTGGTGCACCTTCGTGCTGTGGCAGCCCGCCCAACTGCCCGAGGGCTGCCACACCCGCACCGGCACCCTGCGCCGCGAGGCACCCCCCGGACGCGTCGACGCCGCCGGCCGCAGCCCCTGGAGCGACGCCAACCCCTCCGGCTACCGCACCGAGATCCTCGGCGGCGGACGCCGGCTGCGCCTCAAGCAGTTCCTCTACGACTGGGCCTTCCCCGCCGCCGACCACCCCTGCCTGTGGGGCAGCCAGACCCGCCCCCACGAGATCGGCGGGGACCGGGTGCTCTGGCTCGGCACCGACTACCTGGGCCACCGGGCCGGCAGCGCCCGGATGGCCCGTACCACCGTCGAACTCTCCGTACTGGACGGCGAGTTCACCGACGACGAGATCATCGCGCTGTTCGCCGCGCTGCGCCCCGCCGTGCCCGAGGCACTGCCCCGGATCCTGGCCACCCCGTTCTCCGAACTCAGCTACTGGGCCCGCCACCCGGCCGACATGGTGGCGGTGCCCACCGGCGTCTTCGCCTTCCAGCGGCGCGGCCGGGCGCACGAGGGCCGGTGGATCGCCTCGGCCGAGCTCACCGCCTTCCTCGGCAAACAGGGAATCCCCCTCGCCGCCGGCCCCTTCCACGCCGACAGCGCCGCCGTCTTCGGCGACGGCGCAGCCGTCCGCGAACTGGACGTCGTCTACGCCTCGCCGGCCGGCGGCGAACTGCGCCTGACCGCCCAGCGCACCGGCGGCGGACGCCTTCGGTTCCCGCCGCGGCGCGACAAGCACCCCGCCACCGACGAGATCCGCGACCTCGGCGGACGCCCGGTCCACCTCGGCTACCTCAGCGCCGAGTTCGGGGCCTGCGACGCCTGGTGGCAGCATCCCGACGGCTACGACCTCAGGCTCCTGTCCAGCGCGGGCACAGACCTGGGACGCGAGGCGTTCCTCGCCCTGCTCACCCGGATCGACGCCGAACTGCGCCTGGCCGGCAACGCGGAGGTGCTGGGATGACCACGACGAACCATGCCGCCGCCGGTTCAGCCACCACCGGCCCCGCCGACGCCGGTTCAGCGTCTGTCGGCCCCAACGCCGTTGCAGCCAGGGCCGGTTCAGCCGACGCCGCCGACGCCGGTTCAGCGCCTGTCGGCCCCAACGCCGTTGCAGCCAAGTCCGGTTCAGCCGACGCCGGTTCCGTCGTCACCGCTCCTGCCGTCACCGCTCCTGCCGTCACCGCTTCTGCCGTCACCGCTTCTGCCGTCACCGCTCCTGCTGTCACCGCTTCTGCTGTCACCGCTTCTGCTGTCACCGCTCCTGCCGTCACCGGCCCGCCGGACACCGGCCGTCCGGCGGGACGGCCCGTCCTGGACCCCGCCACCGGCCGCGTCCTGACCCGGGTGCCCGACACCGACGGGCCCGGCGTCGCCGACGCCGTGGCCCGCGCGGACACCGCGTTCCGCACGGTCTGGGCCGACACCTCCGCGGCCCGCCGCTCCGCGCTGCTGCGCGAACTCGCCGGCCTGCTGCGCGAGGACCGCGACCACCTCGCGGCGCTGGAACGCGGCAACGCGGGCAAGCCCACGGCCCGCGCCGCCGCCGAGGTGGACTTCGCCGCCGACGTCGTCGACTGGTTCGCCACGGCGGCCCGGTACCCGGTGGGGGAGACCCACCCGGCCGGCCCCGGCATGCGCACCTACACCGACCGGGTGCCGGTGGGGGTGTGCGCGGCGATCTGCCCGAACAACTACCCGCTCCTGCTGGCCGTCTGGAAGATCGCCGCGGCCCTCGCGTACGGCAACACGGTGGTCGTCAAACCGGCACCCGAGACCCCGCTCTCGATCCGCCGCCTCGTCGAAAGCGCCGACGGCCTGCTTCCCCCCGGCGTGCTCGGCGCTGTCTACGGCGGCGCCGACACGGGCCGGCTGCTCTGCGGGCAGCCGGACGTCGGCATGGTCTCCTTCACCGGCTCGACGGCGGCGGGCCGCGAGGTCGCCCGGCGCTGCGCGGACGGCCTCAAGCCCGTCTCCCTGGAACTGGGCGGCAAGAGCCCCGTCGTGGTCTTCCGTGACGCCGACCTGGACGCGGCCGCACGGGCGGTCGTCGCCGGCTTCACCGGCAACACCGGCCAGATGTGCGTGGCCGGGACCCGCCTGATCGTCGACCGGGCCGTGCACGAGGAGTTCGTCACCCGCGTCGCCGAACTGGCCGGCGCCCTGCGGACCGGCCCGCCCGAGGACCCCCGCACCGATCTCGGCCCGCTGATCAGCCGGGCCGCCGCCGACCGCGCGGCCGAGGCGGTCCACGAAGCGGCGGAACGGGGCGCCCGGGTGATCCTCCCGCCCGGCCGCCGCGAGGTCCGAAACGATCTCGACGGCGGGTTCTACGTCCACCCGGTCATCGTGGACGGCGCCCCCTTCGACACCCGCGCCTGGCGCGAGGAGCTCTTCGCCCCGGTGCTGTCCGTCGCGGCGTTCGACACCGACGCCCGGGCCCTGGACCTCGCCCACGACACCGCCTACGGCCTGTCGGCCTCCGTCTGGACCTCCGACGCCGACCGGGCCGAGCACTTCGGCCGGGCCCTGCGCGCCGGCATGGTGTGGGTCAACACCTGGGGCGACACCGAGGAGACGGTCAGCGTCTCGGGCATGGGCCAGTCCGGCTACGGCCGCGAACTGGGCATCCACGCGGTGGAGGGCTACACCCGGCCCCGCGCCGTCTGGGTGGCCCACCGGCCGGGACGGTAGCCCACGATGCCCCGGCCCACCGCCTCCCCGCAGCCCACCGCCTCCCCGCAGCCCACCGCCTCGCAGCCCGCCGCCCCGCAGCCCGCCGCCCCGCAGCCCACCGTCCCGCAGTCCACCTCCCCGCAGCCCTCCGCCCCGCAGTCCGCTTCTCCGCAGCCCGCTTCCTGCCCGCGGCTGGACTTCCGCAGCGACACCCGCACCGTGCCGGACGCACGGATGCGCGCGGCGATGGCCCGGGCCCAGGTCGGCGACGACGTGTACGGCGACGACCCCACCGTCGCCCTCCTCGAACAGAAGGCGGCCCAGCTGCTCGGCACCGAGGCCGCCCTGCTCACCCCCACCGGCACGATGGCGAACCTGCTCGCCCCGCTCGCCGCGTTCGGCCCCGGATCCCCGCCGCCGCGCCTGATCGCCGGCGCCGGCACCCACATGGCGTTCCTCGAATCGGCCGGACTGCGCCGCTTCGGCCGCATCGAACTGGTGCCGGTGGCCCAGCACTTCGACGGCCTGCCCGACCTCGACGCCCTGGCCGCGCTGCTGTCCGCCCCGGCAGGCCGGCCGACCGTGGTCTGTCTGGAGAACACGAGCATGATGCACGCCGGCAACGCCCTGGACGCCGCGGCGACGCGCTCGGTGGCCGCGCTGGCCCACCGCCACGGCGCGCACGTCCACCTCGACGGCGCCCGCCTCGCGAACGCGGCCGTGGCCCTCGACGTCCCACCCGCCCAGCTCGCCGGACCCGCGGACAGCATCGCCTTCTCGGTCACCAAAGGGCTCGGCGCGCCGGCCGGCGCCCTGCTGTGCGGGACGTCCGCGTACACCGCGTACGCCCGCGAGCTGAGGGGATGGCTGGGCGGCTCCCTGCACCAGGCGGGAGTTGTCGCCGCGCCCGCGCTGATCGCGCTCGACCGCCTGCCCGACCTGGCCGCCGACCACCGAAGGGCCGCCGCGCTCGCCGACGGCCTCGCCGCGCTGCCCGGCGTGACGGTGATGCGCCCGCCCCGGCCGACCAACATGGTCATGGCACGCCTCGCCGGGCTGAGCGCGCAGGAGTGCGCCGCACGCCTGGCCGGCCACAACGTGCGCGTCCTGCCGCTGCCCAACCATCACGTGCGCTTCGTGACGCACCGCGCACACGACATGATCGGTGTGCGCGAAGCCGTCGGCGCCCTGGCGGCCGTGGCAGCCACGACCGCCCGCACCCGGCCGACAACCGACGAAGAACTCCCCGGAGGGGAGCTCTCCTTGACACCGCTGGAGGAAACATGACGGACGTGCCACCGCGTGGACTGCAGGAGCGACTGCGCGACACCCGCGCCAGGCTGGAGAACGACGTCGACCTGTGGGTCGCGACAGCGGGCGCCTCCGGCGGCGTCCACCTCGTCCCGCTCTCCTACCTCTGGGACGGGACCGCGTTCCTCGTCTCGACACCACGGACCTCGGTCACCGGCCGCAACCTGCTGGCCGACGCCCAGGTGCGCCTGGGCCTCGGCCCGACACGCGACGTCGTGATCGTCGACGGCGTCGCGGAGCCGGTGGACATCGCCGACCTCGGCGACAAGACGGCCGACGCGTTCGCGGCCAAGACCGGCTTCGACCCGCGCCAGGAGACCGACGCGCCCTACCAGTACTTCCGGATCCGGCCGCGCCGCACCCAGGCCTGGCGGGAGGCGAACGAGCTGGCGGGACGCACCCTCATGCGCGACGGCGCCTGGCTCGACTGACCCCCCGCCACCCCCGGCGCGACTCCGCCGCGTTCGGCGACCGGCGGACGCCCGAGGCCGGCACGGATCCGTGTGCTCGCCGCGGTGCGGCGGGCGGCCGGCGCTGCGGAAGGGACTCCTGACAGGCGGCGGCCGGGCGGCCGGGCCGCGCCCCTGCGGTCGCCTCTCGGCTCGAACGCACCTTCCCCCTCATGTCCCCCTGTGCTTGTCTGGGGGCCGCATTTCCGTGCCGGGGACGGGAGTTGCCGCATGCGCAGACCGTGGACGGCCGTGGCGGCGATGTGCCTCCTCGTGCTCGGCGGGTGCGGTGATCCGTCCTCCGTGCCCGATGCCGCACCGCCCGGACACCCGGTGCCCGAGATGTCCTCCACCACACACCGGCGCCCCGGCGGACCGGGCGACGGGTCCTCCCTCTCGTCACCGGGAGCAACCGCGTCCCCCTCAGGAACCGCGCCACCGACCGGAACGGGGCCCGCGACCGGCGACCGGGCGCCCGCGAGGCGTCCCACCGTCCTCTACCTCGGAGACTCCCTCGCGACGGAGAACCAGAAGGTGCTGGGCGGGCTCCTGCGCGGCGAACTGGGCGCGCGCTACACCAGCGCCCCGTACTCGGGCACGACGCTCTGCGACTACCTGGAGGGCACGCACGAGGACTCCCTCGTCCCGCCGAAGGACAAGGCGGCGGCGCTGGTGCGCTCCCTGCGGCCCGACTTCGTGGTGCTCCAGTTCTGGGGCAACGCGTGGGGCTACACGCCATGCATGGACGGCATCACGTACGACAGGGCGCACGACACCTACCTGGCCCGCTACGCCGCCGACGCGGGCAGGCTGGCGGACCAGATCGCGGGGGCCGGCGGGACGAAGGTCGTGTGGGTGCTCCAGGGCCCGGACCCGATCACCCCCGAACGGGTCCGGCGCGTCAACACGGTCTACGAGCGACAGGCACGGGCGTCCGGCGCGCTGCTCGCCGACGCCGGGAAAGCGGTGAGCCCCGCCTCGGACCGCTATGCCTGGACCCAGTACCTGCCCTGCACGGCGTACGAGCGCGAGCACACCCCCTACTGCACCCGGCCCGGCAGCGGCCGTACCGCGCTCCACCGCGACGACGACCCCCTCCACTTTTGCCTGGCCCCCACCACGTCGAAGCCCAGGCCCTGCCCGGTCCGTTCCCCCGGGATCCTGCGCATCGCGCGCGCCATCACCCGCGCGGTCGCCTCGGCACCGCTCTGACCTCGCGACCAAGCTCCCGGCCGCGCCCGTCAGTCGGTGCCGGGCGGTCCCTGCGGGGAGATCAGGCCGCTCTCGTAGGCGAGGACGACGGCCTGCACGCGGTCCCTCAGGTCGAGTTTCGACAGGATGCGGCCGACGTGCGTCTTGACCGTGGTCGGGCTGAGGAAGAGGCGGTCCGCGAGTTCGGCGTTGCTGAGGCCGGTCGCCAGCAGGCGCAGCACCTCCAGTTCGCGCGGGGTCAGCCCGGACAGGTCACGGTGGAGGCCGGTGCGCGGGGACTCCTGGCGGTGCGCGAACCGCTCGATCAGCCTGCGGGTGATCGTGGGCGCGAGCAGCGCGTCGCCGGAGCGCACCAGGCGCACGGCGGCCACGAGGTGCTCGGGGGTGACGTCCTTGAGCAGGAAGCCGCTCGCTCCGGCGGTGAGCGCCGCGTACACGTAGTGGTCGAGGTCGTACGTGGTCAGGATGATGACCCGGGTGCCGTCGCAGCCGTCGGCTCCGCTGCCGAGAATGCGCCGGGTGGCCTCGATGCCGTCCATCCGCGGCATCCGGATGTCCATGAGGACGACGTCGGGCCGGGTGCGCCTGACGGCGTCGACCGCCTCGGCCCCGTCCGCCGCCTCGGCCGTCACCTCGATGCCGTCGGCGGCGAGGATCATCCCGAAACCCGTACGCACCAGGGCCTGGTCGTCCGCGATGACGGCGCGCAGAGCGGGCCCGTTCACCGGGTTCCTCCGAGGATGCCTCGGCCTTCGGGCCGGGGAGGAATCGGATTCCTGCGGAGCAGGGCAGGAAACGGGATTTCGCCTCCAGGGCGAAACACCGTCCCCCTGATTGGGCACGGTGCACGCCGTGCGGTGCGAGAACCAAGCGCGCACACCGTGCTGATCGAGAGCCAAGACAGCACCTGCACCTCCACGCTTTGCTGTGTCGAACCGGGCTGGTTTCAACCCGGCTGGTGTTGATCGCGGAAGACCTGCCGGGTCGCTGACCCGCAGGCAGTGTGAGCCAGGAATCCCCCTGCCTTTGGCTGGGGGAGGATTCAAACCGTCTCCCACGGGACCCGGGCCGTGACCCGGTATCCGCCGGTGAGGGTGGGCCCGGCGGTGAGCTCGCCGCCGTAGACCGCGAGCCGCTCGCGCAGCCCGATCAGTCCGCGGCCGTTGCCGTCCACCGCGGGCGAGTCCCGGACGGCTCCCGTGTCGGTCACCTCGATCTGAAGCCAGGAGCCGGTGAAGCCGATCGCCACCGCCGCACCGGCGCCCGCCGCGTGCTTGATCGTGTTGGTGAGCGCCTCCTGGACGACGCGGTACGCGGTGAGTTCCACCCCGGGCGGCAGCGGCCCGGGAGGCAGCGACACCGTCAGGCCCACCGGGGTCCCGGCGGCCCGCACCCTGTCGGCGAGGGCGTCGAGCTGTCCGAGGCCGGGCTGCGGTTCCAGGCCGTCGGCGGGGCTGTCGGCGCCCGCGTCCGGGCCCGCGAGCAGGCCCATCACATGACGGAGTTCGGCCATGGCGGCGCGGCCGCCGGCCTCCACCGCCAGCAGGGCTTGCTTGGACCGCTCGGGGGCCGCGTCCATCACCTTGCGCGCCGCGCCCGCCTGAATGACCATCACGCTCACATTGTGGGTGACGACGTCGTGCAGTTCGGCGGCTATCCGGGCGCGCTCCTCCTCGACGGCCCGGCGCATGGCCTTCTCCTGGGTCTGCTGGAGGTCCGTGAAGCGTTTGCGGCTGGCCTCCAGCCGCAGGCGCCCGAAGCGGACGAGGCTGGCCAGCACCCCGACGACCAGGAGCACGACGGCGGGGCTGGACCAGCCGGGGAGCACGGGGTCCGAGTCCCGGAACGCGACACCCGCCAGGACCGCGGCGACGATCAGCGCGGCCATCGCCCGTGTCCGGTAGCGGCTGTGCGCGACGGCCCCGTACGCGCCGATACTGCAGGTCAGCACGTTGATCCAGGAGACGCTGTCACCTATGGCCAGCGCGGCGGCGGCCACCACCCCGAACGCGAGCAGCGGATACCTGCGCCTGGCCACGAGCGGCAGCGCCGACAGCACGACCAGGACCCAGGGCGCGGAGGACCGCGGGTTGTACATGGCCTCCGGGCCGGGGGCCGCGGGCCGCTCCGGGTACGGGAGCGCGCCCCGGCTCTCGGACACGACTTTGGAGCTGATCCGTACAGGCCCGTCCCCGGGGTAGCGCGCCGCCACGACCAGCGCGACGACGGTCAGCACGAGTGCCAGCACCACGTCCACGCGCACCGCCCGCCGGGACAGCGGGGCGGGCTCACCCTCCGGCCGCAGCACGGCGCGGACGTGCGCCCACCACGTCCCCGGCCGCAGCACGTCGCCGGCCCGCTCCCGCCATGCGCCCGCCCACGGCGCGTCACGCGGCCGCCCGTACGGCGCCTCCGTCTCCATCCGCACATTGTGTGGCCCCGCGGCACGGGTCCGCGTCCGCCTGCGCGCCCGGGGCCCCTGCCCGCCAGGAGTACTCCTCGGGGATGACCCCGCCGCCGGGTCCTTCGCGGGGAGGGCCCGATGTCGGTGCCGCGGCCGACGCGCCGCGCCGGCGTCCGCCCGTACGTTCACCGGGCCTGCACAGGGCATCGGCCTCCCGACCACCACGCACGAAGGACGGACACACCCTTGACTTCCTCTCCCGCTTGACGGCGGGGGATTCCAGCGGTCGCCCGCTGGGTTTCCTGCTTCACCGACGACCGCCCCGTCCGAGAGGACTCCCGTTGAGGTCTTACACCATCTCCACAGGCAGACGCCGCCAGCCCGGCGGCCAGGATGTTGCGTGCCGCGTTCACGTCACGGTCATGGACGGTGCCGCAGTCGCACGTCCACGCGCGGAGGTTCAGCGGCAGCTTCTCACGGACTGTGCCGCAGGCACCGCACAGCTTCGAGCTGGGGAACCAGCGGTCGATCACCACGAGTTCGCGCCCGTACCAGGCGCACTTGTACTCCAGCATGGAGCGCAGTTCCGTCCACGACGCGTCCGAGACGGCGCGCGCGAGCTTGCCGTTCTTGAGCAGGTTGCGGACGCTGAGGTCCTCAATCACGACCGTTTGGTTCTCACGGACGAGACGAGTGCTGAGTTTGTGCAGGAAGTCGCGGCGGCGGTCGGTGATCTGAGCGTGGACCTTGGCAACCTTCCGGCGGGCCTTCTCTCGGTTGTTCGAGCCCTTGGCCTTGCGGGACAGTTCCCGCTGAGCCTTCGCGAGCCGGGTCCGCTCGCGGCGCTCGTGCCTGGGGTTGGTGACCTTCTCCCCGGTGGACAGGGTCACCAGCGACGTGATCCCGGCATCGATACCGACCGCCGCGTCCGTGGCCGGGGCAGGGGCGATGGTGCCCACGCACAACAGGGACACGAACCAACGCCCCGCGCTGTCGCGGGAGACGGTCACCGTGGTCGGCTCCGCCCTCTTTGGGAACGGGCGCGACCAGCGGATGTCCAGCGGCGCCGTCATCTTCGCCAACGTCAGGCGCCCGTCACACCACTTGAAGGCGGAGCGGGTGTACTCCGCGCTCGCACGGGACTTCTTCCGGCTCTTGTACCGCGGGTACTTGGCCCGCTTGGCGAAGAAGTTCCCGAACGCCGTCTGAAGGTGGCGCAGTGCCTGTTGCAGCGGGACGCAGGACACCTCGTTCAGGAAGGCGAGTTCCTCGGTCTTCTTCCACTCGGTCAGTGCGGCGGAGGACTGGACGTAGGAGACGCGGCGCTGCTCGCCACACCAGGCGCGGGTGCGTTCCTCCAGCGCCCGGTTGTAGACGAGGCGGACGCAGCCGAACGTACGCGACAGCTCCGCAGCCTGCTCGTCTGTCGGATAGAAGCGGTACTTGAACGCCCGCTTCACCTGCTGCGCCATGCCCCACATTCTGTCAGTTCCTGTGCGAGCTGCGGGCGTCGGCCGAAGGTCGGCAAACACCGAATCGCCCTGACGGCGATCCGGCTCTCCCTGCCCTGCTCCGCAGGAGTCCATTTCCTCCCCGGCCTCAAGGCCGGGGTATCCACGGAGGAATCCCGATGACTCAGGTGATCGAACTGGAGGGCGTGGCCAAGCGGTACGGCGGCGCCGACGCCGCGGCGCTGGGACCGGTCGACCTCCGTGTGGCCCAGGGCGAGGCCCTGGCCGTGACGGGTCCCTCCGGCAGCGGCAAATCCACGCTGCTCAACCTCGTCGCTGGTCTGGACCGGCCGAGCGAGGGCACCGTGACCGTGGCCGGGCAGCGCATCGACCGGCTGAGCGAGCACGCGCTGGCCCGGTTCCGCCGCGAACGGATCGGCATGGTCTTCCAGTTCTTCAATCTGCTCGACGACCTCACCGTCGCCGACAACATCCAGCTTCCCGCCCAGCTGACCGGGACCGCCCGCCGGGCCGCGGCGTCCCGTGCCGGGGAGCTGATGGAGGTGCTGGGAATCCAGAAGCACGCCCGCGCCTACCCGGGGCGGCTGTCCGGCGGCGAACGCCAACGGGTCGCGGTGGCACGGGCCCTGGTGAACAGGCCCGCCCTGCTGCTCGCCGACGAGCCGACCGGCGCGCTGGACACCGCGTCGGGGCAGGAGGTACGGGAGCTGCTCGTGGATCTGCACCGCGGCGGCCAGACCGTCGTCCTGGTCACGCACGACCTGGAGCTGGCCCGGGCGTGCGCGCACCGCACGATCCATCTGGTGGACGGCCGCGTCGCCGTCGACACGCACGCGGAGCCCGTCCGATGAGCCGGTTCGGCGGCGGCGCGCTGGGGCGGGTCGTGCGTTCCGGGGTCGGCAGACGACGCGTCCAGACGCTGGTGATCGTCGTGGCCACGATGATGGCGGTGGCCTCGGCCGTGGTCGCCGGGTCCCTCATGGTCGCCACGAACGCTCCCTTCGACCGTGCCTTCGCGCAGCAGCACGGCGCGCACCTGACCGCGGAGTTCGACCCGGACCGGGTGAGCGCGGCTCAGCTGGCGGGCACCCGCCGCCTGGACGGGGTCACGGCGGGCGCGGGGCCCTTCCCGGCCACGACGATCAGCCCGGTGGGCCGGGACGGCGGACACCTGCCCGCGCTGACGTTGGTGGGACGGTCCGCTCCCGGCGGCGACGTGGACGAACTGGAGCTGAAGTCGGGCCGGTGGGCTCGCACGTCCGGTGAGATCGTGCTGTCCGCCTCGTTCTCCGGCCAGTTCCTCAAGCTCGGTTCGACACTGATGAGTTCCGACGCTACGGACGCGCGGACGCTGACCGTCGTCGGCTTCGCGCTGTCGGCCGGCGCGAGCGCCGACGTCTGGGCGATTCCCGCTCAGGTCAGGTCGCTGGCGACCGGGGACAGCGGCCTCACGAGCCAGATGCTCTACCGCTTCGACTCCGCGGGGACGAAGTCGCAGATCGCGGACGACCGGAAGAAGCTCGCCGCCGCACTGCCCTCCGGGGCGCTGGCCGGTACCCAGTCCTGGCTGGACACCAAGCGTGCCGCCGATCAGGGCGCGGCGGCCACGATCCCGTTCCTGTTCGCGTTCGGCGTGCTCGGCATCGTGATGTCGGTGATCATCGTCGGCAGTGTGATCAGCGGCGCCGTCGGCACAGGTCTGCGCCGCATCGGCATCCTCAAGGCCATCGGATTCACCCCGGGCGAGGTCGTACGGGCCTATGTGGCCCAGGCGTTGATCCCGGCCGGGGCGGGTATCGCGCTGGGTGTCGTCCTGGGCAACCTGCTGGCCGTGCCGCTGCTCGCGGACACCGAGTCCGTGTACGGCACGGTGTCGCTCTCGGTGGCCTGGTGGGTGGATGTCGTGGTGCCGGCCTGTGCGCTGCTCGTGGTCGGGATCGCGGCGCTGGTGCCCGCGCTGCGGGCCGGGAGGCTGCGTACGGTCGAGGCGATCGCCGTCGGCAGGGCGCCGCGCTCCGCGCGCGGCCAGTGGGCGCACCGGGCGGCCGGACGGCTGCCGCTGCCCAGGCCGGTGACGTACGGCCTCGCGAGTCCCTTCGCGCACCCTGTGCGTGCCGTCGCGATGGTGCTCGCGGTGACCTTCGGGACGGTGGCCGCGACGTTCGCGGTGGGACTGACGCAGTCCCTCAACGCGGTGGCCGGCGCGCAGGATCCCGAGAGCCGCGCCGATGTCACCGCAATCAGTGGCGGACCCGGCTCGGATTCCGGGCAGCGGGTGGAGAAGAAGCCCGCGCAGCCCTCGGCCGGCACCGAGGGAACGTCCGCCGCCCCGGGGGCGGACCAGGAGCAGGCGTCGGCCGATCCGGAGGCGGTGCGTGCCGCGATCGCCGCTCAGCCCGGCACCGCCTCGTACTACGGCATGGCGCAGGGGGACGCCACGGTGTCCGGGATCTCCGGCACCGTCCGGGCCGGCCTCTACCAGGGTGATTCACGCCCCGGCGGCTACGAGATGATCGCCGGCCACTGGATCGAGGGGCGGGGCCAGGTCGTGGTGCCCACCCGCTTCCTGGAGAGGACGGGCACCAGGATCGGCGACTTTGTACGGGTGACCTTCAAGAAGGAGACCGTGCGCCTGCGGATCGTCGGCGAGGCCTTCGACACGTCGGACGACGGCATGCGGGTCCACGCGGATCTCGACAGCTTCGCCTCGGTGAAGCCCGGGGTCTTCCTCATCGAGGTGAAGCCGGGGGTCTCCCCGGCCGACTACGCCCGCGAACTCGGCGAGGTGATCGAGCCGCTGGGTGCAGACGCCATCGCCGACTTCGACCCGAAGGGGGAGAACCTGATCCTCGTGCTGGAGGCGATGGCCGGCCTTCTCACCCTGATGCTGGTTTCCGTGGCGGGCCTCGGAGTGCTCAACTCCGTGGTCCTGGACACCCGCGAACGCGTCCACGACCTGGGAGTGTGCAAGGCGCTCGGCATGTCCCCGCGCCAGACGGTGGGGCTCGTGCTCGCGTCGGTGGCCGGGATCGGCGTGGTCGGCGCTCTGATCGGCGTCCCGGCCGGGTTCGCACTGCACGGCTACGTGCTGCCGGTCATGGGAGAGGCCGCGGGCACCCGCCTGCCGCCGTCGGTCCTCGACGTGTACGACACCTCGCAGTTGGCGCTGCTGGGCCTGGCCGGGGTGCTCGTCGCCCTGCTGGGCGCGACGGCCCCGGCGGGCTGGGCGGCCAAGGTCCGTACGGCCACGGCATTGCGCACGGAGTGACCGACGGCGCTCGGCGCCGTGCGGTGCCCGCCGGGACGCGGCGGGCACCACGGCGCCGGTGGCACACGGCACACGGCACACGGCACACGGCACACGGCACACGGCACACGGCACGCGGCACGCGGCAGGGTGCCGTGGCGGGTGGCCGCGGACCCGGAATGACGCGACCCGGCGGCGGCGAGGTCCAGTCGTTCTTGACCGGCGCTGAAGAGCGCTTTGACAGGCTGCGACAGGCAAGGCGTCTGTCAATTCTGGAGGGGCGAATATGGGAGCCATCGAGGTTCCGGTCCTGATCGTGGGCGGCGGCGGATGCGGCCTGTCCGCCTCCGTCTTCCTGTCCGACCAGGGCGTCGATCATCTGCTGGTGGAACGGCACCCGGACACATCGAGGATTCCGAAGGCGCACTATCTCAACCAGCGCACGATGGAGATCTTCCGCCGGCACGGCATCGCCGACGACGTGTTCGCCGAGGCGGCGCCGCTGGAACTGTTCGGCAAGGTGCGCTGGCAGACCACGCTCGCGGGCGACGGGCCGATGGACCGCCGTCTGATCCATGAGATGGATGCCTTCGGCGGCGGAGAACTGCGCGAGAGCTACGCGGCGGTCGGGCCCGTCCTGCCCGCCAAGCTGCCGCAGATGTGGCTGGAGCCGATCCTGCGCCGCCACGCGGAACAGCGCGGCCCCGGCCGCGTCCTGTTCCACCACGAGGTGACCACGTTCTCCGACGAGGGCGACCACGTCCTGGCCGAGATCCGCGACACCGAGACCGGTGAGACCACCACCGTCAAGGCGCAGTACCTCATCGGCGCCGACGGCGGCCGCATGGTCGGGCCCGCGGTCGGCATCCAGATGCAGGGACCGCCCTCGCTGGTCAACACCACCACCGCGTACTTCTCCGCCGATCTGTCCCAGTGGTGGGAGGAAGGCACCCTCATCACGCACTTCCTCAGCCCCGAGGACCCCGACCTGTCCAGCAACCTCATCGAGATGGGACCGAGCTGGGGCAAGGCCTGCGAGCAGTGGGGCCTGCACTTCGCCCCCGGCCCGCCCGGCCGCTGGGACACCGAGACGGTCATCCCCCGCATCCGTGAACTCCTGGGCCTGCCGGACCTGGAGGTGAGCGTGCACAAGGTGACGGACTGGATCGTGCACGCGCACCTCGCCGACCGCTACCGGGTCGGCCGGGTCCTGATAGCCGGTGACGCCGCGCACCGCCAGCCGCCCGCCGTCGGACTCGGCCTCAACACCGGCATCCAGGACGTCCACAACCTCGCGTGGAAGCTGGCCGCGGTGCTCAGCGGCCGCGCCCCCGACAGCCTGATCGACACCTACGAGGCCGAACGCCGGCCCGTGGGCCGGGAGAACGTCGACTGGGCGACCTCCGCCGCCGTCCACCACCAGGCGCTCATGGACGCCATCGGGGTGGGCCACAACATCCCCGCCGGGCGCCGCGGACAGCGGCTGAAGGCCTACTTCGACCCGTCCCCGCTCGGCGACACCGTGCGGACCCGCGCCCTGGAGATGTTCCACACCCACCGCGGCGGATGCCAGTCGCTCGACATGGAGGTCGGCTTCGCCTACGAGCAGGGCGCGATCGTCCCCGACGGCAGCGAGCCGCCGGCACGCGTGCCCATGCGCGATGTGCACCGGCCCACGTCCCGCCCCGGGCACCGGCTGCCGCACGCCTGGATCACCCGGGACGGCGAACGCCTGTCCACGCTCGACCTCACCACCCCGACCGGCTTCACACTGATCACCGGCCCGCAGGGCGCACCGTGGTGCGAGGCGGCCGCGAAGGCGGCGCAGAAGTTCTCCGTCCCCGTCGTCACGGCCCGCATCGGTGACGGCGCCGAGTTCGCCGACGTGGACGGCGGATGGGAGGCCGTCGGGGAGATCAGCGACGCCGGCGCGCTCCTGGTGCGCCCCGACCAGCACGTCGCCTGGCGCGCCACGGGTGCCGGCGAGGACCCGGAGCAGATCCTCACCGAGGTGTTCGCCGCCGTCCTGGACCGTTGAACACGCCGGAATCCCGAACAGGGGGGCCGTGCCCGATCGCCGGGCACGGCCCCCCTCTTTTCTGCGCTCTCGACACAGCCCGCCTGCGGGCGGACCTGCGCTGCGGACCGGCTCAGACTCCGGCCGCGACGGACCGCGCGGCGGCGTCCGACCTCAGCCAGGCCAGGACCTGGTCGGCGGCCTTGCGCGCGGTGGCCATGCACACCCCGGCGCCCACCCCCTCGTACAGGGCGCCGCACACCGCGAGTCCGGGCTGGGCCGCCACCGCCTCACGGATCCGCCGCACCCGCTCCAGATGACCGACGGTGTACTGCGGCAGGGCGTCGGGCCAGCGGCTCACCCTGCTCGCCACCGGGACACCGGTCACCCCGGTGGCCTCGGCGAGTTCGGCCGTCGCCAGCGCGACGAGATCGGCGTCGTCGCGCAGCAGCAGGTGCTCCTCGCCGAAACGCCCGAGCGAGCAGCGCACGATCTCCACCTCGCCCGCCAGGTGCGGCCACTTCACGGTGGTGAAGGTGACCTCCTTGACGGCCTTCTTCTCCACCGCCGGCACCCGGTAGGCGGCGTATCCGCGGCCCGAGAGCCCGCCGGGGAACGCCGCGCGCGGGTAGGCGAGCGTGACCATCGCCACGCTCGCGTACGGGACCTGGGCCAGCGCCGAGACGGCCGGGGCGGTTCCGGAGATGCCGGCGAGAAGGCTGCTCGCGGGGCCGGCCGGGACGGCGACGACGACGGCGTCCGCGTCGATGTGCTCCGGGCCGGTGACCGGGCCCACGGTCAGCCGCCAGCCGCCGGCGGTGCGGGTGAGCGTGCGCACGCCCGCCCCGGTGCGTACGGACGCGTCCGGCGCGGCGGCCAGTACCTCCCGCACGAGCGCGGGGGGCAGCGAACCGAACCCGCCGTCCAGGGTCGCCACGCTGACCGGCGGCGGCTTTTCCCCCGGCGCGAGCGGGGGCGTCAGCGAGCCCGCCGCGTCCGCGAGCGAGACGTGCGTGCGGGAGGCCTTGGCCAGCGGGGTCAGCGTGGCCTCGAACGACAGGTCCTCGGCGCGGCCGGAGAACACCCCGGCGAGGAACGGGTCGACGAGGCGGTCCACGACCTCCTGGCCGAGCCTTCCCGCGACATGGGCCGCGACCGAGACGTCGCCGTCCCGCTCGGACGGCGCGAGCACCAGGTCCTGGCGGGCCCGGTCGAGCCCCGCCGCGGACAGCACGCCGGAACGGGCCAGGCCGTCCAGGTCGCAGGGCACGCCCATGAACTGACGGTCCGGCTGCTGCCGGATCCGGCCCCGGGTCCAGATCGCCGACGCGGTGACGCCCGCCGACATGATCTGCTCGCCGAGCCCGGTCTCCTTGACCAGCCCGGTGGTCTTGCGGCGGTTGGCGTACAGCGATTCGGCGCCCTCGTCGACCGCGACGCCCGCCACCTCGGAGACCGACAGCTTCCCGCCGATCCGTGACGATCCCTCCAGGACCGTCACCCGGACCGGCTCGTTGCGCAGATAGAACGCCGCCGCCAGTCCCGCGATACCACCCCCGATGATGACCACATGGGGCTTTCCACTCGCCTGATCCCGTTCGGTGCCAGCCATTCCACCAGATCCTTCATGGTTAGTGTCGTCGAGGCCGTCCCGGCGCCGGCGCCCGGCGTCGGAGCAGGTTTTGGCAGTCTGGCCGGGGGCCTTGGACCCCCGGTCGAGAGCTCCTAGGGCGTGCCGGCCCCGGGTTCGGGGCTGGTGGTGAACCAGCGGTCGAGGGCCTGGGTGAGGTCGTCGGTGGTGCCGGGGGAGGTCCAGGCGACGTAGCCGTCGGGGCGGATGAGGACCGCGTCGAGGACGGTGTCGGGGGTGGGGTCGTCGGTGGTGGTCCAGGTTCCGGTGATGACGTCGACCCGGTCGGGGAGACGGTGGGGGAGGGCTATCGTGCCGCTGCCGCTGCCGCTGCCGCTGCCGCTGCCGCTGCCGCTGCCGCTGCCGCTGCCGCTGCCGCTGCCGCTGGTGGTGGTGATGATGAGCAGGCCGTGGGCGGTGTGCAGGAGGTCGGCGACGCGGGTGCGGGTGCCGTCGGCCAGGGTGAGTTCGGTCTCGGGCGGCATGCGCCGGCCGAGCAGCGGGTGCTCGCCCTTGGCGAGGTCGTAGCGGATACCGAGGTTGCTCAGCATCCCGGCCAGGTGGCCGGCGGCGTCCCGGTGGGCGACCAGCTCACCCATCACCTCACGGACCGGGTCCATGTCCTCGCCGGTGAGCCGCAGCTCGATCGCCGCCCGCGCGTTGCGCGCCAACTGCGCGCCGACGGGCCGGCGTTCACCGTGGTAGCTGTCGAGCAGGCCCTCGGGAGCCCGCCCCCTGACCGCCGCCGCCAGCTTCCAGCCGAGGTTCACCGCGTCCTGCACGCCCACGCTCAGTCCCTGCGCCATGGCCGGAGGCTGCACGTGCGCGGCGTCGCCCGCCAGGAACACCCGGCCGTGCCGGTACCGGTCGGCGGCCCGCGAGGCGTCGGTGAAGCAGCTGATCCAGCGGCACCGCCCGTGGTGGATGTCCTCCCCGGTGAGCCGCTGCCAGGCGTCGGCGAGATCGTCGTAGGTCAGGGAGTCACGGTCACGCGGCGGCGTGCCGGCTTCGTGGACGACGACCCGGGTCACCCCGTTCTCCAGGTCCATCGCCATGACCATGCTGCCGCCCGGCAGGTTCTCGCCGATACGCCGCTTGCGGGTGTCGATCCCGGTGACGTCGGCCGTCAGGAAGCCGCGCCGGCCCTCGGAGCCGGGAAAGCCGATCCCGGCCAGCTTGCGGACGAAGCTGCGCCCGCCGTCGCAGCCGACCAGATAGGCGGCGCTCTCCTCGCCGGGTCCGTCCGGGCCCTCGAAGGAGACCACGACGCCCTCGGGGCTCTCGCTGAAGCCGGTCACCTCGCTGCCGCGCAGGACGGGCACGCCGAGTTCGTCCACCCAGTCCTCCAGCATCCGCTCGGTGCGGAACTGGGAGATCCCCCGGTGCCCGTAGTGGTCCTCCGCCAGCAGGCCCAGATCGATCGGCACCCCGCCGAAGTGGCTGTCGGCGGGCTCGGTCTCGCCGAGCCGGCCGAGCAGGCCCCGCTGGTCGAAACATTCGGCGGTGCGTTTGGTGAAGCTCGCGCCGCGCGACTCCCGCGCCGGGGCGGCTAGCCGCTCGTGGACGACGACGTCCACGCCGCCGAGCTTGAGTTCGCCCGCCAGCATCAGCCCGACCGGGCCCGCGCCGACGACGATCACATCCCTGGTCATCTGTGTGCTCCTCAGCGGTCGATACCGCAGGCGGTGACCCGTCCGCGGGCCGGAGGCCTGGGGCTGGTGGTGAACCAGCGGTCGAGGGCCTGGGTGAGGTCGTCGGTGGTGCCGGGGGAGGTCCAGGCGACGTAGCCGTCGGGGCGGATGAGGACCGCGTCGAGGACGGTGTCGGGGGTGGGGGTGGGGTCGTCGGTGGTGGTCCAGGTTCCGGTGATGACGTCGACCCGGTCGGGGAGCCGGTGGGGGAGGGCCACCGCGCCGCTGCCGCTGCCGCTGGTGGTGATGAGCAGGCCGTGGGCGGTGTGCAGGAGGTCGGCGACGCGGGTGCGGGTGCCGTCGGGCAGGGTGAGTTCGGTCTCGGGTGGCATGCGCCGGCCGAGCAGTGGGTGCTCGCCCTTGGCGAGGTCGTAGCGGATGCCGAGACCGCTGACGATCCCGGCGGCCTGCTCGGCGGCTCCCTTGTGGGCCAGCAGTTCGCCCATGACCTCACGGACCGGGTCCAGGGCGTCCTCACCGAGGTAGATCTTCGACGCCGCCCGGGCGTTGCGGATCAACTCGCCTCCGACGGGGTGGCGTTCGGCGTGGTAGGTGTCGAGCAGGCCCTCGGGGGCCCGGCCCCTGACGGTCGCCGCCAGCTTCCAGCCGAGGTTGGCCGCGTCCTGCAGTCCGGCGCTGAGCCCCCACGCGGCCAGCGGCGGGATCTCGTGCGCGGCGTCGCCCGCCAGCAGCACCCGGCCGCGCCGGTACTCCTTCGCCAGCGCGGCGGAGTTGCCGCACGCCCACAGCCACTGGGGCTCGGCGTCATCGATCGACTCGCCGGTCAGCCGCCGCCACGCGCCGGCGACCTCGGCGAACGTCAGCGCCCCGGGGTCCGGGCGGGCGGGCAGCGCCGGGTCGTGGATGACGATGCGGCAGCGGCCCTCGCCCAGCGGGGTGCACACCACCATGCTGCCGCCCGCGAGACGCTCGCCGATGGGCCGGGGGCGCGGCGCGGCACCGGTGATCTCCGCGGTGTACATGCCCCGGGTGGCCTCCCAGCCGACGGCCGGGATCCCGGCCAGCGCACGGACGGTGCTGCCCGCGCCGTCGCAGCCGACCACGTACGCGGCGCTCTCCTCGCCCGGTCCGCCAGGACCGTCGAAGCGCACCACCACGCCCTCGGCGCTCTCGCGCAGCCCGGTCACCTCGCGGCCGCGGCGCACCGGGACGCCGAGCTCCTCGAGCCAAGAGGCCAGCGCCTCCTCGGTGCGGGCCTGCGAGAGGCCCAGCACTCCGCTGTGGTCCTCGTCGAGCATGCCGAGGTCGAAGCGGACCCCGCCGAAGTGCCCCATCGGGCCCCACCGGAACGCGCCGAGGCGGGGGAGCAGCCCGCGCTGTCCCAGCGACTCGGCGGCCCGCCGGTTGAAGCCGAGGGCACGGGAGTCCCCGCTCGGGGCGGGCAGTTTGTCCCAGACGCTCACGTCCGCTCCGCCCAGGCGGAGTTCTCCGGCCAGCATCAGGCCGACAGGACCCGCACCGACCACTATCACGTCAGTTGTTTTCATTGTTTTGAGGCCTCTGCACTATGGCAATAGTTGGCCATGGTGAAGCTACCCAGCGCAATGTCCGACCGCAATGAACTGAATTCACCGGCACCGGTTCAGTGTTCGACTGCGGAATCGGCGTGCTTGAACACGGCAGTGAACACTTTGGACACGGAGTCCCTGCGACAGCAATATCGGAGATGCCTTCGCGTTCCGCTTCTCACTACGGTGCATGCCGCGCGTAATTCAGATTCTCGAAACATGCCGCCCGGCCTCCCGGACACCGCGCGGCACACCGTCGCCGGCGCGGACAGGCGGAACCCCCGAGAAAGGAAGTTAGGACGTGACGGTCGAGAAGATCGCGCTCATCACGGGTGCCAACAAGGGCATCGGATACGCCACCGCGCGACAGCTCGGTGAGCAGGGGATCGTCGTCATCGTCGGTGCGCGGGACGAGGTGCTCGGCAAGCAGGCCGCCGACGCGCTGGCCGCCGACGGCATCACCGCGACACCGCTGCGCATCGACGTGCGGGACCCGGACAGTGTGGCCGAGGCCGCCCGCACGATCGAACGCCGGTACGGGCGCCTGGACATCCTGGTCAACAACGCCGGCGTCGCGGGCGGCTTCACCGGCACGCCCGGCGAGGCGAGGGCCGCCGACCTGCGGGAGGTCTACGAGACCAACGTCTTCGGCGTGGTCACCGTGATCCACGCGATGCTGCCGCTGCTGCGCCGCTCCCCGGCCGGACGCATCGTCAACCTCTCCAGCCACGTGGGGTCGTTGACCCTGCATGCGGATCCGGGCTCCCCGCTGGCGGGCGTCAACATGATCGCCTACCAGTCCTCGAAGACCGCGCTGAACGCCCTCACCCTCGCGTACGCGAAGGAGCTGCGGGACACCCCCGTCAAGGTCAACGCGGCCCTGCCCGGAGTGGTGGCCACCGACATCAACCACCACCGCGGTTCCCGGACCCCCGCCGAAGGGGCCGCGATCGTGGTCCGGCTCGCCCTGCTGGACGAGACGGGCCCGTCGGGCGCCTGCCTGGCGGACGACGGACCCCTGCCGTGGTAGCGCGCAACGCACGGGCGGCGAAGCCGGCCCCGGTCACGGCCCCGGTCACGGCCCCGGCCCCGGGCGCGGCCACGCACCGGGTGACGGCCCCACACCCAGCCACGGTCACCGCCCCGCGCCCGGACTCGCGTGCGGGTCGGGCAGGTCACGCGCTGCCGCTCGCGGCGCCGGCCCGCCCCGTCACCGAGGAGCCGGCACCCGTTCTTCCCGCCGCGCCCAGGAGGGACGGCGGGGCCGGCCGACACCATGGCGCCGGCTTCCGCGGCACGCCGCCGCGGGCGAGTTCGGTCCCGGCGGCCTGATCCCCGGGGGATCAACGGCCGTCCGCGGCCATCACAACGGATCACCGAAGCCGGGCCGGTCCCCGGCGCGGCACAAGACACGGAGGCAGGCAGTGGCGGTTGAAGGAACGATCCTGGTGCTGGGCGGTACCGGCCGGCAGGGCGGGGCGGTTGCCCGCGAACTGCTGCGGCGCGGACACACCGTGCACGCCCTGGTCCGCGACCCGGGCAAGGAACAGGCGCGGGCGATCGAGGAGGCGGGCGCGGTCCTCGTCCGCGGCGACCTGGACGACGAGGCGTCGCTGCTCGCGGCGATGCAGGGTGTCCACGGGGTGTTCAGCGTCCAGACCTTCCGCGGCCCCGGCGGCGTCGAGGCCGAGGAGCGGCAGGGCAGGGCGGTGGCCGACGCCGCCGTCCGGGCCGGGGTGCGGCACTTCGTCTACAGCTCGGTCGGCGGCGCGGACCGCGACACCCGCGTCCCGCACTTCGAGAGCAAGCTGAGGATCGAGCGGTACCTGTCCACGCTCGACCTGCCGACGACCGTGCTGCGGCCGGTCATGTTCCACGACATCCTCCTGGACATCGCCCCCCGCCCGGTGGACGACGAACTCGTCCTGGGCCTGTGGCTGGACCCCAGGACCCCGGTGCAGCTCATCGCGACCAGCGACATCGGCGTGTTCGCCGCGGACGCCTTCGAGAACCCGGACGCCTGGCTCGGCCGGACCGTCGAGATCGCCGGGGACGTCCTGACCGGACCGCAGATGGCCGCGGCGTTCGAGGCCGCCTCCGGCGTCCCGACCCGCTTCCGGCAGCTGCCCATCGAGCCGCTGCGCGCGGCCCGCCCCGACCTGGCCAACATGTTCGACTGGTTCGAGCGCGACGGCTACCACGCCGACCTGGCCGAACTGCGCCGGGGCAGGCCCGCCCTGGTCTCCCTGGAGACCTGGCTGAGCGACAACTGGACCGCACCCCTGGCCACGTCACCCCGCTGACCGGGCTGAGCCCGCTGACCGGGCCGGGCGGGCCGACCGCGGGGCTCAGGTGAAGATCGGATCCCGGGTGCGGGTGCGCTTGAGCTCGAAGAACCCTTCGGTCCCGGCCACGGCGAGGACCCCGTCCCAGAGCTTCACCGCGGCCTCGCCGCGCGGGGCCGGTGTCACCACCGGGCCGAAGAACGCCACATCGTGCACCGCGACGACCGGGGTGCCCACATCGGTGCCCACCCGGCCGATGCCGTCGCGGTGCGAGGCGCGCACCGCGCCGTCGAACTCCTCGGACCCGGCCGCGTCGGCCAGGCCCGTATCGAGGCCGGCGGCGGCCAGGGCCGCCGCGTAGACGGACCGCTCCTTGGGCGCCTTCTCCAGGTGGAAGCGGGTGCCGAGTTCGGTGTACAGCCGGCCCAGTACCTCGGGGCCGTACACCTGCCCGGCGGCGGCGCACACCCGCACCGGCTCCATCCGCAGGGCCAGGTCCCGGTGCCAGCGCTCGGGCAGGTCGGCACGCCCCTCGTTGAGCACGGTCAGGCTCATCAGGTGCCAGCGCAGCTCCAGCGGCCGGTGCCGGGCGACCTCGAGAATCCAGCGGGAGGTCAGCCACGCCCAGGGGCAGGTCGGGTCGAACCAGAAGTCCACGGGAGTCGGGCTGTCGTGCCGCAACGGGGCCTCCTCGAAGTGGCGGTGGGATCGCGGCCGTCGGTCCGCGGCCGGTGCGGGCGTGCGTCGCCCGCGCGGACACCGGGGCCCGCCGCGATGCCGCGGCCGGTGCCGGGTCCGCCATCCGGATCCCTCGCGGTTTCCATGGCGGGCCGGAACAACCTGACAAGGGCGGGCCGGAATGCCGGTGGAGCGGCGGTGGAATTGTGCTGTTCAACCGCTCAAATTCCCTGGTTGAACGTTCGAGGGAATTCCGGTAATTCCGGAGTTGCGGGTCGCGGAAGCGCCGACCTATCGTCTGGAACCCGTGAAAAGGGTGCTCTGAAAGGAAATCCATGTCCGCATTGCCCGAGGTCCGTGACCAGTCCGATTCGTACGAGCTGCTCAATCTCATTCAGGGTGCTGTGATCACCCAGGCGATTTCCGTCGCGGCCAGGCTCGGTATTGCGGACGTCCTCGCCGACGGACCGCTGTCCGCCGAGGAGATCGCCCAGCGGGTCGGATCCGACCCGAAGGCGACCCACCGGATCCTGCGGGCGCTGTCCGGGCACGGGGTCTTCGCGGTACGCGGCGACGGCCGCTACGAGCACACGGCGCTGTCCGACAGGCTCCGTGAGGACGCGCCGGACTCGATGCGTGGGTTCGCCCTGCTGATGAGCCACCCCCTGCTGCACGAGGAGTGGGGCCACTTGCTGGCCACCGTGGAGAGCGGCGAGCCCAACCTGCCCAAGCTGCGCGGGATGGGCGCGCTGGACTTCTTCCACGCGACCCCCGAGTACGCGGCCGTGTTCTTCAAGGCGTTCGGTGAGCTCTCGGAGTCGGAGACCGACCCGATCCTGGCCGCCTACGACTTCTCCGCCTTCACCACGGTCGTGGACGTCATCGCCGGCCGCGGCAATCTCCTGGCGGGCATCCTGCAGCAGGCGCCGGACGTCAAGGGCGTGCTGTACGACTCCGAGGTCGCCACCGTCGACTCGCCCGCGCTCTTCGAAGCGGCGGGGGTCGCGGACCGGCTGAGCATCGAGCACGGCGGCTACCTCGGCAAGCTGCCCGCCGGCGGCGACGCCTACCTGTTCAAGCACATCATCCACGACTTCTCCGAGGCCGACGCCGTCACCGCGCTGCGCAACGCGCGGGAGGCGATCGCCCCCGGCGGCAAGCTCCTGGTCATCGAGTACGTGCTTCCCGAGAACAACGAGAAACACCTCGGCCACACCATCGACCTGTGGCTGATGCTGATGCTCGGGGCCCAGGACCGCACGCTCGCCCAGTACACCGAGCTGTTCGCCAAGGCCGGCTTCCAGGTCACCAGGGCCGTCCCCACCAGCGCGCCGATCTCGATCATCGAGGCGATCCCGGTCTGATCCCGGCGGGCACAGCCGGTCCCCATCGCAGAAGCCGAGGCTCAAGGACAGGAACCATGGATACCGAGGTCATAGTCATCGGGGCGGGTCCTGCGGGACTGACGCTCGCGGCCGAACTCCGCCTCGGCGGCGCCGACGTCACCGTCTTCGAGCAGCGCGCCGAGCGGAGCTGGGAGTCGCGCGGCATCGGCTTCACGGCACGGGCCACCGAGGCGTTCCACCAGCGCGGCATTCTCGGCCGCCTGGAGAACATCGAGATCACCCGGCAGGGCCACTTCGGCGGCATCCCGATCGACTACGGGGTGCTGGAGGGCTCGCACTTCGGCGTGCGCGGCGCCCCCCAGTACAAGATCGAGGAAATGCTCGAGACCTGGGCGCTGGAACTGGGCGTGACGATACGCCGCGGTCACGAACTCACCGCCCTGAGCGACACCGGCGACCACGTCACCGCGACCGTGCGGGGCCCGCACGGAGCCGAGCGGTGCACCGCCCGCTACCTGGTGGGCTGCGACGGCGGGCGCAGCACCGTGCGGCGCCTGGCCGGTTTCGAGTTCGCCGGCTCGGACGCCACCCGCGAGATGTACCTGGCGGACGTCAAGGGCTGCGACATCAAGCCGCGGATGATCGGTGAACTGCTGCCCAACGGCATGGTCATGGCGGCGCCGCTGGAGCAGGGCTACACCCGCATCATCGTCTGCGAGAACGGGACACCGCCCGACCGCGGCCGCGAGGTGACCTTCCCTCAGGTCGCGGACGCCTGGCAGCGGCTGACCGGCGACTCGATCCACCACGGCGAGGCACGCTGGGTCAGCGCCTTCACCGACGCCACCCGCCAGGCCACCGAGTACCGGCGCGGCCGGGTGCTGCTGGCCGGCGACGCCGCCCACATCCACCTGCCCGCCGGCGGGCAGGGGCTGAGCATCGGCGTGCAGGACGCCTTCAACCTCGGCTGGAAGCTGGCGGCGACCCTCCGGGGCCACGCCCCCGAGGGCCTGCTCGACACCTACCACGCCGAACGCCACCCGGTGGCGGCGCGGGTCCTGCGCACCACGCTCGCCCAGGGAACGCTCAACCTCACCGGCCGGTCGGTCGCACCGCTGCGCACCGTGATGGCGGAGATCATCGCGATCCCGGCGGTGGCCCGGCACCTGTCCGGCCTGGTCAGCGGACTCGACATCCGCTACGACCCCGACGGCACCGACAGCGACACCGGCATCCGACCCGGCCCCGTCGGCACCGGCCCCGTCGGCCCCGGCACCGGTACGGCCCCGGGCCGGCCCGCGCACCCGCTGCTCGGCGCCCGGATGGCCGACCGCGCGCTGGAACTCGCCGACGGCGGCCAGGACCGGATCGCCCGTCTGCTGCACCCGGCCCGCGGCGTCCTGATCACCGCCGACGCCTCCGGCGACACCGCCCGGACCGCCGCCGGCTGGTCCGACCGCGTCGACCTGGTCCGGGTGAAGCACTTCCCCGCCGGACCGGAGGAGGACGGCGCCGCGACCGAATCGGTGCTCGTCCGCCCCGACGGCTACATCGCCTGGACCGCACCGGACGGAGGCGGCCTGCAGGCCGCGCTGCGGCGCTGGTTCGGAGAGCCGGCCCAAGACTCCGCCACCCGAGAGGAGAGCACCACGTGACCGAGAACGCGGTACGTGAAACGGAACACGAGATCGACGTCCTCGCCCCCGCCGCATCGGTGTACGCGCTGATCACGGACGTCGGCCGGTGGCCCGAGACCTTCCCCCCGACCGTGCACGCCGAGGTCGTCGAACATGACGGCGACACGGAGCTGATCCGGCTGTGGGCGACGGCGAACAACGCCGCCAAGACCTGGACCTCCCGGCGCGTGCACGACCCGGACCACATGAGCGTGACGTTCCGTCAGGAGCACTCGCAGCACCCGGTCGGCGGCATGGGCGGCACCTGGGTGGTGGAGCCCCGCTCCGACGCCTCGTGCCGGGTACGGCTGCTGCACGACTTCCACGCGGCGACCGACGACGTGGCCGACCTCGACTGGATCAGCGCGGCGGTGGACCGCAACAGCGCCCTGGAACTGCAGGCGCTGAAGACCGCCGCCGAGGCCACCGGCCCCGACGACCTGCTCACCTTCGACGACACCGTCACCATCGAGGGCAGCGGCAAGGACGTCTACGCCTTCCTCAACGAGGCCCAGCTGTGGCAGGAGCGGCTGCCGCACGTGGCCCGGGTGCATCTGCAGGAGGACGAGCCCGGACTGCAGATCCTGGAGATGGACACCCGCACCAAGGACGGCAGCACCCACACCAGCCGGTCCGTGCGCGTGTGCAAGGCCGCGACGGCCATCGTGTACAAGCAGATCGTGCTGCCCGCCCTGATGACCCTGCACACCGGGCGCTGGCTCATCGAGGACCGCGACGGCGGCGGGGTGTCGGTGACATCGCGGCACACCGTACGGATCAACACCGGCAACATCACCAAGGTGCTCGGCGCGGACGCGACCCTCGACGGCGCGCGCGACTTCGTCCGCACCGCCCTGAGCGGCAACAGCCTGGCCACCCTGCGCCTGGCGAAGGCCTACGCCGAGGGCCTGGCCGGCGAACCCGCCCGGCCGTGACCTCCTCCCGGGCCACCGCGCCGGTCGTCGTCGTCGGCGCGGGCCCCGTCGGCCTGCTGCTCGCCTGCGAACTGCGCCGGGCCCAGGTCCCGGTGACCGTCGTGGAACGCCTGGCCCGCCCCATGACCGAATCCCGGGCGAGCCAGCTCACCACGCTGAGCGCCGAACTGCTGCACGAGCGCGGCTTCTCGGCGCTGCTCGCCGAAGCCGCGCACGAACCACGCAGCCACTTCGGCGGCCTCGGCTTCACTCTGTCCGCCGTCGACAGCCCGTACGCGGGCCACTGGAAGCTGCCCCAGTACCGCACCGAGGCCGCTCTGGGCGAACGCGCGGCGGCCCTGGGCGCGTCCCTGCTGCGCGCGCACGAACTGACCGCACTCACCGACCGCCCCGACCACGTCCGGTGCACCGTCCAGGGCCCCGGCGGGCGCCGGCTGCTGCGGGCCGCCTACGTGGTGGGCTGCGACGGCGCGCACAGCACGGTGCGCCGGCTGGCCCGCTTCCCCGTGACCGCCACCCCCGCGACGAGACGGCTGCTGCGCGCCGATGTGACGGGACTGCGCATCCGCGACCGCCGCTTCGAACGCCTCGACGCCGGCTTCGCGGTGGCGGCCACCCGCGACGGCGTCACCCGGGTCATGGTGCACGCCTTCGGCGACGCACCGGCCGAGCACCCCGAGCACCCCGAGCACCCCGGGCACTCCGGGCCCCCCGGGTTCGGGGAGGTCGCCGCCACCTGGAAGCGGGTGACCGGAGAGGACATCCACGACGGCACCCCCGTGTGGCTGGACGCCTTCGACGACGCCAAGGGACAGGCCGACACCTACCGGCGCGGCCGGATCCTGCTGGCCGGCGACGCCGCCCACTGGCATCCGCCCGTCGGCGGCCAGGCCCTGAACACCGGACTGCAGGACGCGGTCGACCTCGGCCAAAAACTCGCCGAGACCGTGCACGGCCGGGCCGCCCCCGGCCTCCTGGACACCTACCACGACCAGCGGCATCCCGTGGCGGCCCGGGTGCTCGACCACGTCGCGGCCCAGGAACAGCTGATGTTCGCCGGCCCCGAGGCCGGACCGCTGCGCACGGTCTTGTCCGAACTGATCGCCCTCGAGGGGGTCCGCACCCATCTGACGGCGGTGGCGAGCAACCTCGACCACCCGTTTTTGCAGGTACGCATGGGAGGCAGGAAAGGCAATGCAGGACTTTGACACAGACGTGATCATCGTGGGGGCGGGGCCCACCGGGCTCATGCTCGCGGGCGAACTGCGCCTGGCAGGCGTCGAGGCCGTCGTACTGGAGCGGCTGACCGAGCCGATGCGCCAGTCACGCGCACTGGGCTTCTCCGCCAGGACCATGGAGGAGTTCGGCCAGCGCGGGCTGCTGGAACACTTCGGCGACCTGGGCGTCATCCCCGTCGGGCACTTCGGCGGCATGCCGCTGGACTACACCGTCGTGCCGGGCGGCAACTTCGGCGTGCGAGGCGTGCCGCAGGCCTTCACCGAAGCGATCCTGCACGCGTGGGCCGGCGGCCTGGGCGCCGAGGTCCGCCGCGGCTGGGAACTGACCGCACTGACCGCCGGCGACGACGGCGTCGAGGTCCGCGCGGACACACCCGAGGGCGAACGCACCCTGCGCGCCGCCTACATCGTGGGCTGCGACGGCGCCCGCAGCGCCGTGCGCACCCTGTCGGGCATCGACTTCCCCGGCTACGAGGCCACCATCGAGATGCTGATGGCCGACGTCACCGACGTGAAGGTACGGCTGCGCCCGACCGGCGAACTCGGCGACGCGGGCATGGTCGTCGTGCTGCCCGTCGGCCCCAACACCACCCGCGTCGTCGTCTTCGAGCGCGGCGCGGGCGTACGGCCGACCGCGCAGCCCCCCACCTTCCAGGAGGTGGCCGACGCCTTCAAGCGCGTCACCGGCGACGACATCCACAGCGGCAACCCGCAGTGGCTGAGCTACTTCACCGACTCCAGCCGCCAGGCCGCCGAGTACCGCAGGGGCCGCGTCTTCCTCGCCGGGGACGCCGCGCACATCCACATGCCGATCGGCGCGCAGGGCATCAGCGCGGGCGTGGGCGACGCCGTCAACCTCGGCTGGAAACTCGCCGCCGAGATCCACGGCACCGCCCCCGACGGCCTGCTCGACACCTACCACTCCGAGCGCCACCCCGTCGCCGCCCGCATCCTGGCCAACACGCTCTCCCAGCGCAGCCTCTACCTCGGCGGCCCCGAGATGGACCCGATGCGGTCGGTCTTCGCCGAACTGCTGGCCTACGAGGACGTCCGAAAGCTCCTGGTCGGCATGGTCACCGGCCTCGACATCACCTACGACACCCCCGGCGCCGGCCACCCGCTGCTCGGCCGGCGCCTGCCCGACCTGACGCTCACCGCCGGCCCCTCCGGCACGGTGAGCGCCTACGGACTCCTGCACGGCGGCCGCGGCTTCGTCCTGGACCTGCGCGGCGACAGCGCACTGAACGCCGCCGCCGAGCCGTGGACGGACCGTATCGACGTCGTCGTCGCACCCATCCGGCCGGAAGGCGAACTCGCCGACGCCCAGGCGCTGCTGGTCCGCCCGGACGGCTACATCGCCTGGATCGGCACCGCCGGATCCGGGACGGACGGTCTCACGGACGCCCTGAACCGCCTCTTCGGCGCGCCCCGCGACCCCCGCTAGGACACGACGCCCCGCCGGCGCGGGCACTCAACCAAAACCCAGGAGGAGCCATGCCGTTCATCAACCCCGAAGACGGGCACCTGACCGTCCTCAACCTGTTCAAGACCGACACCCGCGCCCGGGTCGACACCCTCGTCAAGGAGATGAAGGCGATCGTCGACACCGCGGCGTTCCCCGGCTGGATCTCCAGCACGGTGCACCGCGGCGAACAGAACCCCGGAACCGCGAACTTCATCCAGTGGCGCGGCATGCAGGACCTGGAGACGCGCTACAACGACAGCGAGTTCAAGCACCACACCGTCCCGGTCTTCCGCGAGATCACCACCTTCGTCCGCCTGATGCAGACCGAGGTCGACTCCAGCCGGCGCCACCCCGCGCTGGGCGGCGTCACCGAGGTCTCACCCGAGCGCGACGACTACACGGTCATCGAGATCCTCGGCGTGGACCCCGCCGAGCAGGGCGCCCTCACCGCCACCCTGGCAGACGCCCACAACTGGCTCGTGGACGTGCCCGGCTACCGCTCGCAGAGCGTGCTGCGCGGCATCCGCTCCCGCAACCTGGAGGGCGGCGAGGGCACCCTGGCCACCGTCGGCGCGGACAACGACTTCGTCGTCGTCTACTCCCAGTGGGACGGCAAGGACTCCTACGACGCCTTCCGCACCGCGGCCGACACCCAGTGGTCCTCCGCACGCCGCGGCTTCCAGGACCGGCGCAACTCCCTGATCACGAGTGCCGACTGGAACAGCTACCGCCCCGTCCACACCCGCTCCGCCTCGCAGCCCGTGACGGTCTGACCGCCGCAGGCACCGCACGCACGGGGCCGGACAGGCAGCATCGGGCGGACTGCCGGGAGGGGACAGCACTCCTCTTCGAGGCCGTCCCCAACGGCAGCGGGCAAGGATCCGGGCCTGTCGCCGACGGGGGAGTGCGGTCCCCTTCGGCGCGGCGGCGGACGCCGATACACGCGGCGTGCCACCGCCGCAACCAGCACTGCGGCTGCGCCGGCACACCGGCGCAGCCGCAGTGCTGGTTGCAGCGGTCAGACAGTGAGGTCCAGGACACGCACCGGTTCGCCGGCCCATCCGGTGCGGGACGGTGGTGGCGATGACGGCACGGTCGTGGTCGAGGACCTCAACGACCGGATTACTGATAGTCGCTGAGACTCGAGTAACGGCTGTACGGGCATCCGGGTCAGGTCAGCGACCTGGGCGGAAACGGCGGTACAAGACCGCACCCGCAAAGAGGGACACGGCGCCGCCGGCGAGGGCCGGGGCAGCCAGATCCGCTCCTGTGTGGGCCAGCGTGGACGTCGCCGTGTCGGGGGTGTCCGGAACGGCCTGATGCCGGGGGGCCGGGGGTCGCGACACTGGGGGCTCCGGGGCCGAGGGCGCGGGGGCCGGAGTTGTCCGGGGAACGTGAGGGTGAGAGTGGTCACCGCCGTTGACCGAGTGGTTGCCGAACGCTGGGTTACCCACGCCGACCGCGTTGACACTGTTCCCGGAAACGTTCACCGGCAGATCGATCGGGAGCTGCAGACCGTTGCCTGAGACCAGCCCGGGCGAGTCCGTGACGCGTCCGTCAGCCGAGGCTTCGCCCGACGCGTCCGATCCGCCATCGGTTTTCGCACCGTCGGCCTTGGCCCTGTCCTTGTTTTTGCACACGTTGCCCACGGCCGGGTTGAGCAGCCCCACGACGTCCACCGTGTTGCCGCAGAGGTTCACCGCGCCGGACAACGGAACCTGGATGGTGTTCCCGGAGAGCACCCCGGGCGAACCGGCCGCCGTAGCCCCGGCGTCAGCACCGTCGGCTGCGAAGACGACGGACGCGGGAAGAGCCACGGCCATTGCGCCGGATGCGGCGGCAACGGCGAGCACACGGTTTCGAGTAGCCCGTCTCATAGATCTTTACCTTCCTAACATCACTGCGGGTACTCACCCGCACATCTGCAAACGCTGGAAGAGCAACAGGGTTATGGCGTGCCGCCTTCCAAGTCGCTGTGCTGGGCTAAGAGGTCCCGACAGATACCGTCGATCATGTGACTGTCGGTCTGGTTGCTCGTTGCTCTTGTCATGGCGGTCGTGGCGAACAGGCACCCGCGGCCGTGGAGATCTCTCGGACGAACTGTGATCGCTCGTCGAGCCGTTGCCGCGGCAAGCCAGGTCCCAAGCCGGTCGGGGCCAGACACCGGATCCCGGATTGGCAGGCGCTGTTGCGGGATCCTCTGCGCGCCGCACACCGGCATCGAGTGGGAGCACCTGCCCCTGGAGCTGGGCTTCGGCTCGGGCCTGTCGGGCCGGCGGCGTCGTTCCGCGACGTGTCGGGCGACCGCGTCGACGCCGGGGAGGAAGGCGAAGGGGAGGATGCACACCGACGCCCGTCACCAACCGGGACTGGCCGGCCGGGACGCGGACGTCCCAGGCGTGCGTCATGGTGTGCCGCCCGCAAAGCGGTTCGGGTAGTCAGGCGCAGCGCCGGACAGTGACATCTCGTCCCTGGCATCGCGGCCGTCCCTACAGGCAGGCGCATGAACGGCCGTTGAGTGCGGGGCGATGGATGGGTCGCTTCACCGTTCGACGCGCCACACCTTCTGCTGATTTGCAGGCGACACGGCAGGCGGCGCTCGCACACGACTCCACGTTGATCAAGCCTGTGTTTTCCGACAAGGAGACGCCACTGTGCGAATTTCTGATATTCAGCGCTGCGAGGTCCGGCCTGGACGGCTTGTGGAGTGGAGGTTCAGCCCTGCGACCGTCGCGGCCGCGACGCTGCTGCCGACGGATCCGCGGCCGCCGGCGTACATCCAGGAGTCACACATCAGAACGGCGCGGTCGGTGCGCGAGGGGGGCTTGTTCGTGCCGACCTGGCTCGGTACGGCTTTCGACCTGCCCGGCCAAGTCGACCTCGACGTGCTGGAACAGGCCCTACGCGGCTGGACACTGCGCCACGAGACGCTGCGCAGCGGGTTCAGATGGGTGGGCGAGGAGATGCACCGGTTCACTCTCGACCAGGACGATGTCACGCTCTACCGCGAAGTGGTGGGCGACTTCACCGATGCGAATCTGCTGGCCGAACATCTGCAGGACCGTTTCGACGAGGCGGCAGATGCTCTCGGCTGGCCCAATCTCATCTACGCGGCGGTCGTCCGGGAGGACTCCACCAGCGTGTATCTGGCATTTGACCACACCAACGTCGACGCCTACTCGCTGCAGCGCATCCCGTACGAGGTGCAGGAGCTGTACACGGCACATGTCGCAGGGCAGCCCCTCACCGCTACACCGGTCGCGAGCTACGTGGACTTCTGCGAGCAGGAACGAACGAACGCGAACGCCATCGACGACACCCACGCGATCGTCACGCGCTGGCGGGAGTTCATCGGCCGGTGCGACGGAAGGCTTCCGGAGTTCCCTGTCGATCTGGGCCTGCAGCCCGGCGACGTTCTGCCCGCCCAAAAGCTCATGCGCGAGCCGCTCGTCGATGCGGACGCGGCCGCCGCGTTCGAGACGTATTGCCGGCCCTACGGCGGCAGCCTGGTGGGCGTCCTGGCCGCGACCAGTCTGATCGTCCACGAACTCGGCGGGCAACCGGTCTACCGCACGGTCGTGCCGTTCCACACCCGACTGAAGTCCGTGTGGTCAGACTCAGTGGGCTGGTATGTCGGCGGCGCGCCGATCGAAGTACCCGCGGCACGGGACTTCGACGCCGCGCTCGCCTCGGTCCGGGCCCAGCTGCAGGCCAATCGGCCGTTGGCGCGCATTCCTCTGGCCCGAGTACTACGCCTCCTGGGCGAGGACTTCCGCCCCACGTCACCCGACTTGTACTCAATCATCTCGTATGTGGATGCCCGCCTCATTCCTGGTTCGGCCTACTGGAGCGAACAAAAAGCGTACGGGCTGCTCCGTGTGTCGTACGGCGATCAGGTGTGCGCCTGGGTCAACCGGCTGCACGAGGGACTGTGGATCGCATGCCGCCACCCGGACACAGACATCGCTTCCAAGAACGTACGCCTGTATATCGAGAAGCTCCGAGAGCTGATCGTCTCAGTTTGCCCTGCAACCCTTTCAACCGCCGTAGGGCGATGATGCGCACCGTCGGCTGCAACGACGCCGGCATCGACGGCGATCACCCGTCTTGTCCGGCCGGTGAACTGGACTCGTTCCCAACTCGTTCCTTCACGGACTCCTGACCTTCGACAGCCTCTTCGCGGCCGGCGGCCTGTGCGTCACCGACCCGTCCACAGGCGTCACCTTCCTCCCCGGCTGCTGCGACGGGCTGGAGGACCGGCTCGACTGGCACCAGCTCGTCAACGACGAAAGCATGCCCGATTCGGCCACGACCCGCTGTCACCGGTTGCGCAGCGCCTCGGCGAAACCGTCCGGCTCACGTCAACGCCGAGCAGAGCGACAGTCCGGTGATCGAGCTGTCAATCAAACACATGCGTCATCCCGCATGCCGAGCACCGTGAACGGCGCGGCCGCACCTCCAGCCGACCCATCTCCGGCCCTCGTAGCCCCCGCGGCCCCATCCCCGCGGCGTCAGCGTCCCGCCGCACCCCGAGCACTCCAACTCGCCTGCGACCAGCCGCCGTTCGGCATCGACGGCGTTCGCCTCTGCCGTGATCAAAGCGCCTCCGGGCGCATCCGAACGGCCCTCCCGGCTTCGAGACCAACGGCAACGGGGAGGGCCGTCTGCCGATCAAGGCATGGTCACCGGGTTCCTCCGAGGATGCCTCGGCCTTCGGGCCGGGGAGGAATCGGATTCCTGCGGAGCAGGGCAGGAAGCGGGATTTCGCCTCCAGGGCGAAACACCGTCCCCCTGATTGGGTAGGGTGCACGCCGTGCGGTGCGAGAACCAAGCGCGCACACCGTGCTGATCGAGAGCCAAGACAGCACCTGCACGTTCAAGCTTTGCTGTATCAAACCGGGCTGGTTTCAACCCGGCTGGTGTTGATCGCGGAAGACCTGTTGGGTCGCTGACCCGCAGGCAGTGTGAGCCAGGAATCCCCCTGCTTCAGCTGGGGGAGGATTCAATACACCACCGCGCTCCGCCTGGGCACGGCGGAGGCCGACCAGGTGCTGCGACGCTTCACCCGCGGCGGCCCGAAACACCCGACCTACCGGGCGATCGAAGAGCTTGGCCGGGCGGCGCGGACGGCGTTCGTCTGCGACTACCTGGCCGACCCGGAGCTGCGGCGGGAGATCCACGAGGGCCTGCAGGTGGTGGAGAACTGGAACTCCGCCAACCACGACCTGTTCTACGGCAAGGACGGGAACCTGACCGGCGCCGACCGGGAGAGCCAGGAGATCTCGATGCTGGCCCTGCACCTGCTGCAGGCCGCCCTGGTCCACGTGTTCTCTGAACTTCTGGAATCGGCGGCCGAGCCCGTGGTTGACAGTCACGTCCGGTCCTCTGCGGCTGGGACGGTGCGGCCGGCGATGTCGCGGAATGCGGGAATGCCGAGGTTCACGGTGGCGGCCCGACGGTCACGTTCGCCGAGTTCGGCGAGCTTCTGGCGGGCCCCGGCGAGACTGACCTTGAGTCCTTCGACTTCGCCGAGCCAGCCCTCCCGTTCTGCTTCAGCGATGCGGTCGAGCAGGTCGACCGGCGCGCGCTGTCCCCGCTGTTCTGGACCCACGTCAACCCCTACGGCAGGTTCGAGCTGGACAAGAGCAACCGGCTCGACCTCCACCCGGCCGCGGTCATCCCCGGCCAGCGGGCGGATGCTCGGCAGACGGCGCCTTCCCGGGAGAGCACCGGGCAGTGGTAGGAGGGCACCTCGTCCCCGTCGAACAGCACCTTCAGCCGCTGCCCGGTGGTTGTGCGCTGAGCAGAGTGAGGGCGTTGCGGATGCCCTCTTCGAGGAGCTCGTCGGAGAGTCGCCGGTCGGCCAGGGCGCGGGAGAGCTGCAGCGTCCCGACCATCATGGCGTAGACGCTGAGGGTCTTCGTGCGCACCGAGTGCGGATCGGCAGGCGCCAGGCGAGCGGCGATACCGTCGATGACGGCGAGCACGCCGTCGGTGTACGCCTGCTTGGTCTCGTCCGCGCGGCGCCCTATCTCATCGAGGAGTGCGGCGGAGGGGCAGCCGTCGTCGGGACTGTCGCGGTGCTGGGGCGACAGATACCACCGTACGATCTGCTCGAGTCCGGCGATCCCGGGGGCCGCCTGCTCGATGACGTTCGCGTACTGCGCGCGCAACTGGTCCGCGACCGCGGCGGCCACGAGGTCGTCCTTGGAATCGAAGTGGGCGTAGAAGGCGCCGTTGGTCAGTCCGGCGTCCGTCATCAGCGTCGAGATGCCCGAGCCGTCGATACCGTCCTTCTTGAACCGGCGGCCGGCGGTCTCGATGATCCGCTGCCGGGTCGCCTGTTTGTGCTCTTTCCCGTAACGCGCCACGCGCTCGCTCCTTTGTGCGCCGGAAGGGTCGCCTGCCGGCTTCGTCATCATATTGGATTACGAACGCACTCCAATGGTAGGCGATCGGCATCTGGAGCACCGCCACGCCTTCTTTGCGGCCAGCCCGATTCAGTCGTTGCCGGGCACCATCGAGATCACGACCTTTCCGGCCGTGGTACGCCCCTGCTCGACGTACGCCATCGCCTCGAGCGTCTGGTCGAAGGGGAAAGTGCGGTCGATGACCGGGCGGAGCCGTCCGTTGTCGTACAGGGCGCCGAGTTGACGGAGCTGGGCGCCGCTGGCCTGCATGAAGAAGAACTGATAGCGCACACCCAGGGCCTTGGCCTGCTTGCGCACCTTGCGGCTGAGCGCGTTCATGGCCACGCCCATGAACGAGGGGGCGTCGAGTTGCCTGGCGAAGGCGGAGTCTGGCGGGCCGGCGACGCCAATGGCCAGGCCGCCCGGCTTCAGCACAGTCAGCGACTTCTCGAGGTTCGCCCCACCAAGGGAGTCCAGCACCAGGTCGTAGCCGGACAGCACCTGCGAGAAGTCCTCCTTGGTGTAGTCGACGACGATGTCGGCGCCGAGGCTCCTGACCAACTTCTCGGTGCGGGTGTTCGTGGTCGTCGCCACCGTGGCACCGAGGTGCTTGGCGAGCTGGATGACCGTCGATCCGAGGCCACCGGCACCGGCGTGGATGAGCACCTTCTGACCCGGCATCACGTGGGCGCGGTCGACGAGGATCTGCCAGGCGGCCAGGGCCACCAGGGGCACCGCGGCCGCCTCGCGGAGGGTGAGTGACTCCGGCTTGGGCGAGACGTCGTCCTGGTCGATCGCAATGAACTCGGCGAAGCCTCCGATCCGCAGGTCGCGGGGACGTGCGTAGACCTCGTCGCCGACTGTCAAGTTGCGCACGGCCGACCCGACCTGCGTCACGATGCCGGCGACGTCGTGGCCGAGCACGAACGGAAGCCTGTACTTCAGGAGTCGTTTGAACTCCCCGTTGCGGACCATCTTGTCCAGCGGGTTGATGCTGGCAGCGCTCACCCGGACCAGGACGTCGCCGTCCCCGACGGTGGGCTCGGGAACGTCTGCGGCGCGCAGGCCGTCCCTGCCGTACTTCTCGACGACGAATGCCTTCATGTCAGCCATCCCTTCGCGTGATCTTCTCGGTTGCCTACTCGGCGGACGACGCGCATGTCCGGGCAGCTTCCACGTCAGCTGCCGAGGTGCCAGCGAAGCCACTGACCCATCTGCCCGATCGCCCGGTCCACCTCGGGCACGCGCCCCGCGCCCAGGATGAACGAGTGCTGGCCCTCGGGCAGCGGGCGGACCTCGGAGATGATCTTGAAGTCGGCGAGTCGGCGGCCGAAGTCGGCACCCTCGCCGGCAAGCGCCTCGTACTCGCCGTAGTGGAGGGCCGTGGGCGGCAGGCCGGTCAGGTCGGCGTTCACGATGCTGATGTCGGGGTCGGTGAAGTCCACGGCGGGGTCCTGCAGCCAGGCTGCCCGGAACTGCTCGAGGATGCCCCGGCTGAGCATCTTGTCGTGTTCCTCGTTCTCGTCGACCTTCGGGTTGCTGATGGTGAGGTCGGTCCACGGCGAGATGCTGACGATCGCCCCGGGGGTCGCCTCACCCTTGGCGAGCAGGCGCAGCGGCAGCATGACCGCCAGGGTGCCCCCGATGGAGTGGCCGGTGCTGCCGATGTTCCGCGGCTCGTAGCCCTGCGCGAGCAGCCAGCGGTAGGCGGTCTCGGCGTCGTCGATCTGCGCCGGGTGGGGGTGCTCGGGCGCCAGGCGGAAGCCCACCACGAGTGAGCGGACTCCGGCCGCCTTGGCGATGTGGCCGGCGGCCTTGCGGTCCGATGAGATCGAGGCGGCGACCGATCCGCCGAAATGGAAGTGGAGCAGCGCCCTGTCGGGGTCGGCGCCCTCGGGGATGGCCCACAGGGCGGGGACGCCGTCGGCGTCCACGTCGGCGTAGGTGACGCCTTCCGGCTCGGTCGATGCCGAAGCGTGTGTGTCGGCGATGTCGCGGACGACGGCCAGATCGAGGCCCGGTGTCGACGCCTTCGCGCGCACGCTTTCGAGGAACTGCGCGAACTGCTGTGCTTCCGTACTGATTCCCATGGTGAGGCTGATCGGAAAATCGAGGTTCGGGAGGGCAGGCGGCAGCATCCGGGCCGCTTGCGGACCGGATGTCGAGGTGGGCTCGGTCAGGCGGATACGGG
>NZ_JBSFYW010000058.1:0-54816 GCF_053599975.1 Streptomyces sp. NPDC005141
GCCCCCCCGGGGGCCCCCCCCCCCCCCGCGGCCGGGCCGGCCCCCACCCCCCCCCGGGGGGCCGGCCCCCCCGCGGCCGGCCGGACCGGACGGCTTCCCCCTGCTCCCCCGACGCCCCTGAATCGGGCGATTCCCTGATCCGCCGTCAGCCCTGGCGGGCCTTGAGGCGCGGGTTCTTCTTGTTCACGACGAAGACCACCCCGCGCCTACGGACCACCTGGGACCCGGGCTTGGACTTCAGCGAGCGCAGTGACTTGCGTACCTTCATGGTTCTGTTCTCCTCCTGCCGGACTCGGCGCGCTCCGGCGTTCAGTGCCGGTTCGACGCCGCGCGGCCGTAGCGGCGCTCGAAGCGCTCCACCCGGCCGGCGGTGTCCAGGACCCGCGAGGTCCCGGTGTAGAACGGGTGGCTCGCCGACGAGATCTCCACGTCGACGACCGGGTGGACCGCGCCGTCCTCCCACTCGATCGTCTTGGCCGACCGCGCGGTCGATCGCGTCAGAAAAGCGACGCCGGCGGCGCGGTCCCGGAAGACGACGGGACGGGATTCGGGGTGAATGTCGGGCCTCATGGGGTTCCCTCCTCGGTTACGGCAGGTGCGGCTGCGGATGCGCCGGGTACGGCTGCCCGCTGCGCCCGTCGTGGGGTCAGCGCTCCTCCCGGAACGCGACGTGCTTGCCCGCCAGCGGGTCGTACTTGCGCAGGACGAGCCGGTCGGGGTCGTTTCCGCGGTTCTTGCGCGTCACATACGTGGCGCCGGTCCCGGCCGTCGACTTCAGCGTCACGACGGGGCGCGCTGTGCTGCGTGCCATGAGGTCCTCCTTCGCGCACCATGCACGGGCCTTGACTCGCGCATGCCAATCAGTTACGTGAGCTGTAACAGCGCACCCCGCGTCCGCATTCCCGGACCCGTCACGAGGCCCCCGCGGCCCGTCCCATCTGGGCGACTACACCTCGCGTACAACACCGGCGACGACCGAGCTCACCGTCCGGCGGACGTCCTCCTGGCCGGGGGGTGTACCTTCCCGGCCCGCGAAGAGCAGATGACCGGTCCCGATCAGCGTCAGCGCGAGTGTGTCGACGTCGGCGTCCGGCGCGACGCGGCCCAGGTCGCGCTCCGCCCGGAGGTAGGAACCGATCATGCCCGCGGCCTCGGTCAGAACGGGGAGGCCCGTCGGTGTGGTGGCCCGCAGCCGGGCGCGCAGGGCGTCCCCCGCGATGACGAGGCCGAGGATTCCCAGGGCCAGGGGCCCGAACACCTCGGCCGGCGCGGTGGCGAGGTTGCCGTCGAGGGTGCCCGTTCCTGCGGACTCGCGCAGAGCGGCGGCCCGGACGTCGAGCCGGGCTATCCGGTCCCGCACGAGCTCGGCGAGGAAGTCCCGCGCACTCACCCGCAAGGTCACGACGAGAGTCGCCCCCTGCCCCTCACACCGGCGCGCCGTCGCCCTCGGCGGGCGGCGGCGACGGCGGGCCGGTGATGGTCAGGAGGGCTTCGTCGCGGTGACGGCGGTGACCGTCGCCTTGTCGTCGCACTCGGCCAGCGCGCCGTCGTCGAGGGCGAGCTGGTGTGCTCCGCCGGCGGGGAGACCCACCACGAGAGTCGGGTAGGTGACCGGCTCCGACCCGGAGACGCAGTAGCCGTCACCCTCGCCCTGCACCTGAACGAACGTCACCTTGACCCACGCCTTCGCGCCGGGTGCGAGCAGCACCTTGGACGCCGAGCCCGTCGGAGTCACCGCGAGCGGGCGGCCCTTCTCGGGGGATCCGTTGGGCGCCCCCGCCACGGTCGGATGCCCTTGGACGGCACACGACTTGCCGGACATATTGGTGAACTCGACGATCACCGCGCCGATTCCGGTGCCCTCGGGCCGGACGTCGGCCTGGTACATGAACGACTTCAGGGACTCCCCGGCGCAGGTCTTCGTCGCCGGGGTCGCGGTGGCGGTCGCCGAACCCGGGGCCTTGGGAGTGAAGGTCACGGCGGGCTCGGTGGACGATCCCTTCCCGCCGGGCGACGTCGCGGGTTTCGGGGAGCCGGCGGACGAGGCCGTCGGCGAGGCGGCGGACCCGGCGTCGTCGTCGCCCGGCTGGCAGGCGGTCATGAGAAGCGCGGCCGCCGAGACGGTCGCCATCGCCAGAGCGGCTCCGCGGACACGTGACCCGTAGTGCATCCCGTACTGCATGAAGTCCCCCGATTTTGAGATGTTCAGCCGCCGGTGTCTCACCGGCAGTCACCGTTAGGGATCGCCCGGCGGCTTCCCGTGGTTCACCTGCGCACGGGGCTGTGACACGACGGTGACGGGGCAGGTACGGATCACTCAGGACCCAGGGTCAGCGACAGGCGCTGGGCGGTGCTCGACGTCGAGGCGAACTCCCGGCAGTCGACCACGGCCCGCATGTCCCGGGTCACGGCTCGGACGAGGTCCAGCCGGGCCGTCGGGCCCGCGCCGCCGACGAGCCGGGCCTCCATCCAGGTGGTGGTCGCACTGACGTCGGTGTGTTCCGTGCGCTGCCCGGTCAGCAGGCGTGTCGTGGCGTCGGCGGAGGTGGTGCGCAGGAGGGGGACTTCGGCCCGGTCGGCGGTCAGCGTGCCGTCGTCGTGCAGCGTCCAGCGGGCGCCGCGCAGCCGGTCGCCCACGTCCTGTGCCTGGTCACGGGTTCCCGAGAGGGCATCGGAGGAGGTGACGTCGAGCGTGCGGAAGGTGCGTGTTCCCCGCGGCCGGTCCGGCTCGGGGTCACCGGACGGCGGCGGCGTTCCGGGTGTGAAGGCCGGGAGTCCCGGCGGACGTGTCGGATCGCGCGGTGCCGCACGGCTGGGGCACGCCGTCGTCGTGGCACCGGCCCGGGCACCGCCGCCACCCGGCGCCCGCGTGGCCGGGGCGGTCGGCCCCGCCCGGTCGTCGGGGAAGACACCGCCGGGCGGGCGGGAGACGAGGGGCAGCAGTCCGACGAGCAGGAGGACCGCCGGGAGCAGGACGGCTGCCGTGTGGACCTTCGCGGACCGGGACACGGCCGCCGCGTCCCGCCGTACGGGTCGCACGCCGGTGACCAGCGGCCAGACCAGCGTGATGGCGAGCGTCGCCCACCAGGCGGGCTCCCTCACGAGCGACTCGTGGGCCAGTGCGAGGACCTGCCGGGTGGCGCGGTCGCCCTCCGCGCCGAGCAGCGCGTAGGCGGAAACCGCACCCACCATCGCCAGCGGCAGTTGGGCGAGCAGCGTGAGGGGCCACAGCAGTGCCGACAGGAGCTGGACCCTGGTGGTCTCGCCCTGCGACACGCACCAGATCCGCATCCTGGCGGGCGGATGGAAGAGCCGTGCGAGACCTCCGTGATCGCCCTTCTCGAGGCGGCGCGGAGCGCGTACGAGGTGGTCGGCGCCCGCGGCCCGAGCGGCGAAGCGGTCCGCGCCGAGCTCCGCCGACCAGAGCGCGCCGACCACGAGGAGCAGCACTTTCGGCACGCTGAAGAGAACCAGCACGACTTCGGCGAGCGTCAGGCGGGCGGTCGCGTTGCCCGTGACGAACAGGAGGGTGACGGGCAGCACGACGAAGCCCGCGAGGACGTGGGGCCAGACGCGGACGAGGGCGGTGAGGGGGCTGCCGAGCCCGGTGACGTACTGCTCGCCCTGACGCAGATGGCCGAGTTCGTGCAGGAGCACGGCGCGGGCCGCCTCGGTGTCCGTCTCCCACAGATGGACGAGCGGAGCGAAGACGCCGATCCGTGTGGTGCGCCAGCTGCCCGGATAGACGCGGGCGGAGAGTCCTTCCTGGGTGCTCAGGCGCAGCTGGACGCCTGGTGCGCACTCGTCGACGAAGGCCGTCATCCGGGTGGCGAAATGCGGTTCGGCGGGCCGGCCGGGATGACCCGGTGCCGCCGCCGGGGGTGCCATCAGCGGATGGTCGGGAGCCAGGAGTCCGTGGCGGCGCTCGACGACCCGGCAGCGTGCCCGCGGGGCGAGGAGCGCGAGGACCGCGGCGAGCAGGAAGAAGAGGGGCAGGAGCTGGACCAGGCTGAGCATGGCCGTGACGAAGGTGCCGCGTCCGGGCCCGTCGAGCCGGGCGAGTCCCGCGCCGACCGCGAGGGTGTGTCCGGTCAGCGCGGGGATCTGGACGAGGAAGAGAAGCAACGTCAGCCACAGCCACGGCGGTGGCCCCCACGAGCCGGCGGGACGCGGCGGCGGGTTCCTCATGACGCCGTACGGCGGTGGCCGGGGCTCCGGGACGGTCGGTGGACCTGTGCGGTCGACGCCGTGCTCATCCCTGGTTCGTTCCCTCGGGGCCGGGCGGCGGCGCGTGGCTCGTCGTACGGGGCCGTCCGACGCGGGACAGCAGACCCGACGCCGCCGAACGCAACCGGCGCAGTTTCCTGCACCGGCCGCCCGCGCCACGTAAGGGCGGCGGTGGTTCGTCACCGACCAGCGCGTCCAGGAAGGCCGCCGCTTCCGCCGGATCGCCTTCGGTCAGCAACCGGGCGGTGAGCCGTGCCGCCAGCTCGTCGGCTTCGGTCGGCTCGATCCCGCGGGCCCGGAGCCGCCCGCTCATGCGCAGAGCGGCTCGGACGACCTCCGCCGTGGGGAGGGCGGGCCCGGGGCCCGCGTCGCCCGAGGGAGCGACGGCGGCCGGTAAGTCCTCGTCGTCCCCGGCGCCTTCGTCGTCCCCGTCGTCCCGTACCGGCGGCGACGGTGCCCTGCCTTCCCCGGTCGCATCGGCACCGGGTCCGCCGGAGTCGTCCTCGCCCGGTCGCCCGGACGCGGAGCGCCGCTGGGCCCGTAAGCCGACCAGCAGTCCCGTGGCGGAGAGGACATTGTTCAACTCAGGGCTGCCCAGAGCCGATTTGAGCGCTTCGGCCGTGTGCGCCAGCCCGTCCAGCACGACGGGAAGGACGGAGACCGCTCCGCCGCCCATACCGCCGGGCGCGTGTCCGGGCGAGGAGAAGAGGTCACGGCGATGGGCGCCACCCGCGGCGTACGCGCGAGCGGTCTGAGCGGCGAACTGGGTCTCGTCGGGAGCGGCCCACTCGGAGATCCGCACGCTCCAGCCGTCCAGCCGATCCGGTGTCGTCATCCGGTCTCCCCCGGTCCGCTCGCCTCGCGTTCCTTCCACCCGGTCCCGGTTGTCCGCGGGGCGGGGGTCACGAGGCCGTGCCGTCGAACTCGAAGCGGAACGCGACCATGCCGTCGATGCTGCTGCCCTCGGCGCTGAGTGATGCGGCGGAGCCGTCGAGCCGGCCCGTGAAGGTCGTGCCGGAGGCCAGTGCGTGCGGATAGCCGCCGGGCAGCTGGCCGAGGTCGGAGCGGCAGGCGACGACCGGGCTGGGCCAGTTGAGCAGGTTCAGGGCGACGGCCTGCTGGGTGTGCGGGTCGGTGAGCCGGGCGTTCATGTCGCCGTCGGACCACTCGATGTCCCAGTAGGTCAACAGGAGATGCGGATCCCGGGGGTTGCCGGCCAGGTCCTGACTGGAGGTCGTGCTGACCGCCGAGGACCAGAACGACACCGCGCCGGCCTGGGAGGGATCGCCCGCCGCGAACAGCAGCGAGAACGGGTTGCTCTCGGTCTCGTCACCGCCGGTCTTCGGCCGGCTCAGATCCAGGGTGCTGTTCATGGAATAGGTCTGGCTGCCCGCCCGATGCCGGGAGCCGTCGGTGGTGCAGTAGTCGTAGATGTCGACGGTGATGTTCGCGGTGCCGCTGTATCTCTTGCCCCACAGCGCAGACGCGTCCGAGGCGTCGGCCGCGATCGGTTCGTCCGGCGAAGCCGTCGTGGCCGGTGCGTCCGTAGGCGTCTGTGTCGGCGTGGCGTCGCTGACCGAGGGCGTCGGCTCGGGCGGGGAGGCGGACGCGGACGTCGGCGGATCGGACGCCAAGGTGCTCGCGGACGCCGTCGACGCGTCGGCTGTCGCCGCGCCGTCGTGCCCGCACCCGGTCAGCGCGGCGCACAGGAGTCCTGTGCAGACCGCCGCGACGAGTCGGGTCCGGCCGATTCCGGGCATTCTTCGAACACGCGCCATGACGGGCATGACATTCCCCTCCCGCACACCGGGTCGCCCCCCACGAGGACCCAGGACATGCGGGACATTACGCGGCACGCTCGTTCCTCACTCGGCTGGAAGTCGTTCGTTACCGATTCGTGCCTGCCAATGGCCTCGCGAGCACCGCGCGGGTCCATCGGCGAAGGTCCTGGCGCACCGTGGGCGACGCATACGGGACGGGACGACCGGCCGTGTCTCCGAGCTGGGGTGTGGTGATGGGCGGAGACCGGGACCGGGTCGGGGTTTCCGGGAGGCGGACGTCGACGCGCATTGCCTTCAGCGAGGTCCTACATTAGTAAAATCAGCGTTTAGTGGACCAAAAGCACGTGATTCGCTATCTGACCTCCTCCGGTGAGATTCAGCCGTCGAAGTCGTCCCATGACGCGGGGGTGCCCAGCCGGACGCACAGCAGAGGTGATGTCCGGTGAGTGGTGGTACTCCGCTGATGGTCGTGGACGGCTCGGGTGTCGTCGTTCGGTGGAGCCGCAGAGCTCGGGAACTCTGGCATCGCTCGGAGTCCGAGGCCGTGGGAAGAACAGCCCTGGCCATGGTCATGCCGGGCATCGGGGGGTCCGGCGACGCTGCGGAACCCGGAACCGGGAGCGGATCCGGGACCCGGGGAATCCACGACGCCGACGGAAACCCGGTGCATCTCCGCGTCCAGGTGGTGCCGCTCTCCGACGGCGAGGTCGCGTGGGGCGTCTTCGAGGCGGACAAGGGTGCCGCCCCCGTCGGCACCCGGACGGCGGTGTCGGACGTCCTGCGCGCGAGCACGCGCGAAGCGATCTTCGTCCTGGACGCCGAGCTGCGCGTTCTCAGCGTCAACGACGCGGCCTGCGGGTTGTGCGACATCGCGGCGGACAAGGCCCTGAACCGCCCGGTCACCGATGTGTGCCGTCCCTCCAGCCCGCAGGAGTTCGAAGGCGTCCTGCGGAGCGTTCTCGCCGACGGCACCTCCGTGACCGGCCACATCGTCCGGCTCGACCCTGTGGACGGTCCGCCGCCGGAGCGTTTCGCGGAGATCTCGGCGTTCTCGCTGAAGAACGCGCACGGCCTGGTCGTCTCCATGACCGAGGTCACCGAGCCCATGAGGGCCGAACGGCGCCGGGAGGCGCTCGGTTCGGTGCGCGAGCGGGTGGGGCGGAACCTCGACGTCGTCACGACCTGCCAGGAACTGGTGGACGCGCTGGTGCCCGGGTTCGCCGACATCGCGGTGGTCGAAGTCGTCGACGCGGTGGTACGGGGTGAGGATCCTCCGCTCAGCCCCCTCGCACGCGACATCCCCCTGCGCCGCGCGGCCTTCCGCAACGGGGGACCCGCTCACATGGCGCAGGCGCATCCGGTCGGCGACGTACGGGCCCTGCCGTCGCCGACGCCCTACTCACAGGTGCTCAGCGATCTCAAACCGCGGGCCGTCGCCCTGGACAGCGGCACCCCCTGGCTCGACGCCGATCCGGATCGGGCCCGCGCCATCCACGCGTCCGGCGCCCACACGCTGCTCACCGCCCCGTTGGCGCTGCGCGGCGCCGTACTCGGACTGCTGAGCCTGTATCGCGTACGACCGAACGACGCCTTCGACGAGAACGATCTCGACGTCGCCCAGGAAGTGGCCACTCATACGGCGCTCAGCCTCGACAACGCCCGCCGCTACACCCACGAGCACACGATCGCGGCGGCGCTGCAACGCCATCTGCTGCCTCCGGATCCCCCCTCCCAGACGGCCATGGAATTCGCGCAGTTGCACGTCCCGGCCGACGTGGGAGCGGGTACCTGGTTCGACGCCTTCAGCCTGCCCGGTGCCCGCACCGCGCTGGCGATCGGGGAGGTCAGCGGGACCGGCATCGACGCCGCGACCGCCATGGGCCAGCTCCGGACGGTCATCCATTCGCTCGCCGCGCTCGACCTGGAACCCGACGAGCTGCTCGCCCGCCTCAACGACGCGGTCGTACGGCTCGCCTACGAGCGGGCGGCCCTGCCGCCGGGCGATCCACTGCACCAGCAGCCGCTGAGGGCCAGCTGTGTCTACGCGGTCCACGACCCGCTCCAGAAGGCCTGCGTCATGGCCTCCGCCGGTCATCCCGCGCCCGTCGTCGCTCATCCCGGCGGAGTCGTGCACGTCCCGGAACTCCCGACGGGCCCTCTTCTGGGCAACCCGGACGGACCTCCCTTCGCGACCGCCTCGATCCCCATGCGGGACGGCAGCGTTCTCGCGCTCCGCACCACATCCTTCCCGTTGTCCGGAAGCGCGGACGGACACCGGCCGGATCCGCTCCGGGAAGCGCTGACCCGGCTGGACCGCCCGCTCGAAGACGTGCGGGACGACATCCTCTACAGGCTGCGCGACACGTCGGGCACCCACGACGTCATTCTGCTGCTGGCCCGCACCCGCGCCTTTCCGCCGGACCAGGTCGCCACCTGGCCTCTGGACTCCGTACCGGCGGCGGCCGCGACCGCACGGCACCACGCTCAGGACAGACTCAGGCTGTGGGGTGTGGACGAAGAGACCGCCTTCGCCACCGAGTTGATCGTCAGCGAGCTGGTGACCAACGCCGTGCGCCACGGAGCGCCACCGATCCGGCTGCGCCTCATCCTGGACTCCACGCTCACCTGCGAAGTCAGCGACACGGGCGGAGCCGCTCCGCGCCTGCGCCACGCCCGCACGGTCGACGAAGGCGGACGCGGCCTGTTCATCTGCGCGCAGCTGAGCCACAACTGGGGCATCCGCTACTCCGCGGAGGGCAAGACGATCTGGACGGAGCAGACCCTGCCGCAGTGAGGCCCCGGGCCCGCCGGGAGCCGACCGGATCCCGTCTCACCGGGCCGACGGTCGGTGCGAACGGCGGATGGTCCTCGTGGCCGAGCCGGGTGGTCGGCGTGTCGGGAGCGGTGGGCCGGATCGCCGCCGCCTAGGCGGCCCCCGCGTGGACGCCGGCCGCCGCGCAGTCGACGTCGGCCCACACGGTGTGACCCTCGGCCGCCGGCTCGTCTCCCCAGCGCGCGGCGAGGGTGTCCACGATCAGGAGTCCGCGGCCCCCGTCGGCCAGGGAGAAGGACGGATGCCGCCAGGTGGCCCTGACGAGGCCGACGTCCGGGCCGGTCCCGGCGTCGGTGACCTCGATCCTCAGGCACCGGCCCGCGTCCGTGCGGGTCTCGGTGAAGACCACCCGGACGGGCGGCCGACCGTGCTCCAAGGCATTGGCGAGCAGCTCACCGGTCACGAGCAGGACGTCCTCGCACGCGTCCTCGAGACCCCATTCCGTCATCCTGTGGCGGAGGTCCTCGCGCTGCCTGCGCAGGACCGGTGGTCCCGCCGCCGGGACCACACACTGCATGTACGTTCTCTTCATCCTCGTCATCGCGGTTCATCCCTTGAGTTCCCTCAGTGGAGATCCGTAGCGGCGGCTCCCGCGGATGGGACGTTTTCCGCGGGGTTGCCGACCGCTGTGCGAGGGGAGAGAGGCGGCGCGCTCGACTGCCTCGCGCGGCGCGTCTACCGGGCCAGGTCCCGCGCCACCTCGCGTGCCGCGCGGGCGCCCGACGCCAGCGCGCCCTGGACCGAGCCCGTGGCCCTGTGGTCCCCGCACACATAGCGGCCCGGGGCCACCCGGGCGGTCCGGCCGAGCGGATGCGGCGGAGGCATCGCGGGCAGGGCGTCCGGAACGGTACGGACGGTCAGCAGGTCCCAGTCGGCGGTGTCGGTGCCGTACGCCTCGGCGAGCGCGTCGCGCAGCCATGTCTCCCGGCCCTCCCGGTCGGGACCGAGGACCGAGGTGGCGATCAGCGACATCCCGGGTGGCGCGTACACAGGGACCACCCGGCTCAGGACACAGGTGTTGAGGAAGCGCCTTCTCGTGTCGGTCACCAGGGTGGCTTCGGCCAGCGGGGAGCGGGTCGCTGCGTGGTAGTACGTCGTCACGACGCGGTAGGCCGGAAGGTCCAGCTCGGGCAGCAGACGGGCGGCGGGGCCCGGACCCGTCGCCACCACCACGGCCCGTGCGGCGAGTTCGCCTCCGGCGTCCAGTTCCACGCCGTCGTCCGTGAGGCGCAGGACCGGCAGGCCGAGGTGGACGACGTCCGGGGGCAGCGCCTCGGCCAGCAGCCGGGGCACCGCCCCGATTCCGGCTCCGGGCAGGCACAGGGTGCCACGCAGCATGCTGCGCCAGACGAGATGGAACACCCGGCTCGAGGTCTCCAGTTGGTCCTCCAGGAAGACGCCGGACAGGAAGGGCCGGAAGAACCGCTCGACGAACTCCTCGGAGAATCCGGCCGCGGCCAGCGCCGTACGCGTCGTGCGGTCCTCCCCGCGTTTGAGCGATCGCGCGGGAGCGAGCATGTCCCGGCCGGACAGGGCGGCCAGCGCGATCAGATCGCGGATTCCCGCGAGCCGCCCCGGACGCAGGTCACCCAGTCTCCATGGACCGCGGGTCGGGTCGCTGAAGCGCAGCGTCCCGTCCTCCGTGTGCACGAGGATGCCGGACGTGAAGGGCCGCAGCCGCAGGTCGCGCAGCGCGAGCCGCCCCCGGACCTGCGGATAGGACGTGTTGAAGACCTGGAAACCCCGGTCGATGACGAACCCCTCGTGCCGGTCGGAACGCATCCGGCCGCCCACCCCGTCCGACGCCTCGAGGACGCGGACCCCGAAGCCGCGCAGGGCGAGATCACGGGCGCACGCCAGACCGGCGAGCCCGCCGCCGACGACCAGGACATCGGACACACCGCGCTTCGCGGTCATGGGCATCATCCTCCGAGCAGCCGGTCCGTCCGCGCGCTCCGCGGGCCGGCGGACGCGGTCGGTCCAGGCGCACCTGCCGACGGCCCCGCGCCGTCGTACGCGCCCTTCTGAACCGATCTTCCCGTCGGGGCCCCTGAGCGGATGCGGGCCACGCCGGAAGTCGGTGCCCCAGGTCACACGGACCGTCCGCCCCGGGGCGGAACCTTTCGGCAGGGTCGCCCGTTCTTAAGGGTGTGGCGCGGAGGGGACAGTGTCCCTTGGCCTCACCCAGGGCTTCTGGGGACGATCGTCCGGCTCAAGCCCCGGGAGCGGTTCGCCGAGAGGCGACCACCCTCCGCACACCTCATGAACGGCCCCGGCTGGTCTCCCCCGTCCAGCCGGGGCCTCTTCGCTGTGCGGCGCCGGTTCTCCGCGTCGCTCCACACAGGAAAAGGCGCCGGTGCCGCCCGTGACAGGGACAGCACCGGCGATTCGGGTCGCGTCAGTGGCCGGGCCCGTAATGGCCGCCGAGCTGGTCGCGGTAGTGCGGGTCTCCGAGATGCTTTTCCTTGTCGAATTCCGGCGCCGACTTGATCTCGTCCTTGGACCGGGCGACGTGGATGGTCTTGTCCTCGTGACTGATCGACGTAATCGTTCCGGCGGGCAGCAGGACCTCCTTGCCGAAGATCCAGACGCCGGTGTCGACGACGATGTACTGAGAACCGACCTCGTCGGAGTGCTTGTCGACCTTCCCGATGTGGCCGTCGGTCGCCTCCACCTTGTAGCCGGTGAGATCGTCGTCCGGCGTGTGACCGCTGGTCGGGCCATAACCCCAAAGGTTCTCGTTCACGAAGAATTCCTCCAACTCATCTGCGGGCGCGCTTCGGTCTCGCATGCGGGTGCGCGCTTCGGTGACCGGATTCCGATCACCATTTCCTCAGCGTGTTTCCCGCTGGAGGTCAACGGGTGTCCCTTTCCCGGCCGCTGACACCCGCCGTCCGGAGAATCCTCGATTTCCCGTCACGGCGGACAGCCGCGCTCAACGGGCGGGCGTAGTCGCGGGTTTCGGGGGAAGCAGGATGCCCTTGGGCCGGGCTGCGGGGAGGAGAGTTGTCATGCATCTGGCACGAATATCCGGGGAGAGCGCCGCTGCCGAAGGGTGGCCATGGGCACTGTGCGCGGTCGCGCTGTACGGCGTGATCAGCTACGGGCTCCAGTACCGGGCACGCGCCCGGCGTGGTTCCCGGCACCCGGCCCGTGACGCCGTGCACGATCTCAAGGACCGCGAAGAACCGCAGTCGTCCGCTCAGCACGCCATCAGTCGCGTGCTGATGTTCGGCGGCGGCGCGGCGATCGTGCTGGTCGCCCTGACGACGTCCGGAGCCGTGCGGATCGTGGCCGCGGGGCTGACCGCCGTGGTCGCCGCGAGCGCCTGGGCGTACTACGACCATCGCGCCGAGGCCCGCTCACTGGACCGGCCCGGCTGAGGCGGCGAGCCGCTGCTGCGGGGCCGACCGCTCCGGGGTCGGCCCCTGCCGAATCGGCCGCGCCGGGTCGGCCACTCCCCAATGGCCGCCCCGCGACCAAGGCTGGTGGGGCGCACCGGCGGAGCGCCGCTTGCCGATCTTCGCCCGGACGCGCTCCCTCGGGAATGGGCCGGTGAGACAGAAGCGGCCCCGCCGCGCGGTCCAGGGGGGATGGGACCACGGGCGGGGCCGAGAGCTCGGGGGTGCCGGGGGGAGGCATCCACGAGCGGTCTGCGACTCCTTGTGCCCGCACTCCCGCGAGTTCATGCACAGATTTTTCGAGCGGGAAAGAAGTACCGCCGCCCATGGCTCCGACCCGGCCGGAAAGAACCGGCTTGGCCGACTTCGCGGAGGTACCGAGCGCACCGCTGAGCGGAGCGCGGCGGGCGGCCGCCGGGCCGGCGGCACGTTCGGTGACAGCACGAACCAGGGGCGGTCCGGTGTACACCCCCGAGACCCGCGTGCTCCGCGCCTGACCCAGGTAGGCGCCCCCCATCGAGGACGAGCCCAGCCCGGCGGGGCGGTCGGTCCGCCGGCGCACAGGACTCCACAGGTCCGGATCAGGGTGGCCTAAAACCGATCATTCGCCCAGAACCCCTAGAGGTCTGGACCATTGGCACTCCGGCGGGGCGGACTCCGGCGTTCCCATCCGGACCTCTCGGACCTTGGCCAGCACAGGGGTGTTTCGTGCGGTAACCGAACGCTTTCCCACAGTGACCGTCGCGCCTCTGCCACAAGATCGACGGCATCCGTTCGATACCCGCTCTTTTCCGTCACGTTTCGCAGCAGGCGCACGAAAGCTACACAGAGACACCACTATGTGACGCGACGAAAGCGTGACGACCACGTCTGAGGGGGGCTGTGGCGTCGCGCCAGGGGGTGGTCCGCTCCATGGGAGCAGTACTCACCCCTGCCCGGGGAGGGATTTTCACCGCATGCAGCGGACCATTGGCACGACGGCGCTCACCGTCGGCGCGCTCTTCGCCTCACTCGGCTTACCGGCCGGCACGGCACACGCGGACACCGTGACACCCCGCATCGATCTGCGGGTCCTGATCGTGAGCGACGGCGGTCCGGCGACCGACGCGGTCGCGGCCGAACTCGCGGCCGCTGGAACGCCGTACACCGAGGTCGACCTGCGGCAGTCCGGACGACCGGTGATCGACGCCGGTTTCCTCGCGGACACGGTGGACGGCGTACCGCACGCCAAGTACCGGGCCGTCGTGCTGCCCAACGACAACCCGTTCGCGGCGAACTCCACGGAGATGGCGGCCCTCGCGGCGTACGTGCAGACCTACGCGATCCCGCAGGTCGACGCCTCCATGTACGCGCGCCCCCAGACCGGACTGCAGTACCCGGCCGACGGCGGCTACAACCCGCGGATGAAGGACATCGGCGTCGAACTGCGGCGCCGCGCCGCCCGGAAGGCCGCCTTCGACGTCGGCGAGGTCTCCGGATGGACCGCCCCGGCCCGCACACCGCTCACGCTCGGTCTGCCGTCGTCCACCGCCGGCCTGGCCTCGACCGTCGACGTCACCCGGCAGTCCGCGACCAGCAGCACGCCACGCACCCGCGTACCGGCGGGCGCCAACGAGCAGGTCCCGTACACCCCGGACAACTGAACGGCGCACCGACCGAAGGTCCCGGCCGCACCACCGCGGCCCGGACGGGCTCGACCACCCCACACCTCGGCCGTGGAGCACATCAATGCACGTTCCCCGCGGCGCGCGAAGCCTGAACTCAACGCGCGTCACTCTGCTCACCGAAGGCACCTACCCGCACAGTCACGGCGGCGTCAGCGTCTGGTGCGACCAACTCGTCGACGGCATGCCCGACATCGGCTTCGACGTCATCGCCGTCACCGGCACCGGCCGCGAACCCATCGTGTGGGACATCCCCGCACAGGTCACGGACGTCGTCGCGGTCCCCATGTGGGGACCCGCGCCCGACGGCCGCCCGCCCCGCGGGCGCCGCCGCAACCAACTCACCGCCGCCTACGAACAGTTCCTGACCGCTCTCGTGGACCCGTGCGCCGAGGACCGGTTCGCCGCCGCCCTGTACGCGATGGCGCAGGCCGCGGCCGACGGCATGCTGAGTCCCTTCCTGCGCGGCGACCGCGCGATCAGCATCCTGACCGGTGTGTGGAACCGTCCGGGGCTCGCCGTCCGCGAGGCCCGGCCGACCCTGCACGACGCCATCACCGCGACCGCTCTGCTGGAACACGCGCTGCGTCCCCTGGCGGCACCGCTGCCCGAGCACGGGGTGGCGCACGCGGTCAGCGGCGGTGTCGCCGTGCTGCCGGGCCTCGCGGCGCTCGAACGGCACGGCGTACCGCTGCTGCTGACCGAGCACGGCGTGTATCTGCGCGAGCGCTACCTCGGCTACCGCACCGCCCCGTACCGCTGGCCGGTGAAGGCCCTCGTGCTGGGCTTCTTCCGGCTGCTCGCGGAGGAGACGTACCGGCGCGCCGCCCTGATCACCCCGGGCAACCGCTACAACCGGCTGTGGGAGGAACAGGGCGGCGCCGCGCCCGAGGCGATCCGCACCGTCTACAACGGCGTGGACCCCGCCGCGTTCCCGCCCGCGGGGCCGGAGCCCGGGGAGCCGACCCTCAGCTGGGCCGGACGCGTCGACCCGATCAAGGACCTGGAGACCCTGATCCGGGCGTTCGCACTCGTCCGGGACCGGCTCCCGGACGCGCGGCTCCGGCTGTTCGGCGGCACACCGCGTGGCGGCGAGGCCTACCGGGAGCGGTGCGAGGCCCTCGCCGCCGAGCTGGGCCACGCGGACGCGGTCACCTTCGAGGGCCGTGTGGACGACATCAAGGACGCCTACGCGGCGGGCAATGTCGTGATGCTCTCCAGCATCAGCGAGGGCTTCCCGTTCACCCTGATCGAGGCCATGTCGTGCGGGCGGGCGACCGTGTCCACCGACGTGGGCGGCGTGCGCGAGGCCGTCGGTGACAGCGGACTCGTCGTCCCGCCGCGCGATCCGGGTGCCATGGCGGCCGCCGCGCTGGAGCTGCTGGGCGACCCCGGACGCCGTCGCTCGATGGGCGAGGCGGCCCGGCTGCGGGTCATCGAGCAGTTCACGCTGCGGCAGACCGTCGACACCTTCCGGTCCATCTACCTGGAGTTGTCGGCGCTCGGCCGGATCGTCCCGCGGATCCTCGAGACGGCCGAGGCCGCGCTCACGGCACCGGGCCGCCCGGCGGCCGAGCCGATGCCGAGGAGCCTGGCCGGATGAGCGGACCGATGGCCCTGGAACCCGGCGGCGCGGAGGGCGACACACTGTCCCTGCGGCTCGCCGACGGCCGCGCGCCCGCCCTGTCCGCGCCCGGCCACGGCGCGGACCAGGGCGCGGTCGACCGGCTCGCCGCCGAGCTGGCGGACGGCATCGGGCCGGCCGTCCACCCGTACGAGGTGGCCGCACTGCTGGAATCGGAGGGGCTGACCGCCGAGGTCATCCAGGAGCGGTACGGGCACCCGAACCTCTTCTCGCTCGCCTCCGCCCTGTACGAGAGGGTCCCGCGCACCTTTCCCGAGCCGGCCCGGCCCGCCGACCCGTGGCGTCCGGACCAGGTGCGCTGCGGGCTGCGCGGGGCGCTGTTCGCCCTGCCGGGCCTCGCCTATCTGCTGGCCGGCCGGCTGTGGCACGCGGGGCGGGATGTCGACGTCCTCGTGCTGGCCGGGCTCGTCTCCTGGGCCTGGGGTCAGGCGCTCGGGCACCGCGCCTATCTGCGCATGACCACGGGGCGCCGCGAGGCGGGCCGGACCCTGCTCAAGGGGGCACCGCTCGGGGCGTTCGCCGCGACGGCGTCCGGGACGCTGATCGCCGGGTCCGGCACGGCGATCGGGGTCGCCGCCGCGCAGTCGGTGTATCTCGCGGCGGCCGGGGTGCTGCTGGTGCTGGGTGGGGAGCGGGCGCTGCTGGCCGCGCTCACCCCCCTCATCGCCGGCGCGGTGGCGCTTCCCTGGTGGGAGCCGGGGACCGTGCTGCGCGTCGGTCTGCCGCTGCTGTCCGTGCTCGGCGCCGTCGCCGCGGCCGGCTGGGCGCTGCGGGCCGCCTTCACCGCCGCCCCGGTCCCGGACGGCGCCCGTCCGTCGCTGCTGCGGTCGCTGCCGTACGGCCTGTTCGGACTGTCCGCCGGGATGCTGGTGCTGCTCGAGGGGCGGCAGCATCCGTACGCCGTGATCGTGCTGACCGTGAGCATGGCGCCGGCGGAGTGGCTGCTGTACCGGTATCGCGGGATGTCGGTGGCGGCGCTGCGGACGACCGCGACTCCGGCCGCCTTCCTGCTGCGTTCGGCGGGCATCCTCGGCCTCTGCCTGCTCGTCTACGTCCTCCCGCTGCTGCCCGCGGCCCTGCTCACCGGCGCGGAGCCGGCCCCGCTGCTGCTGCTCGCGGCCACGCTGTGGACCGCGCTGCTGCTCCAGGCCTTCGGGGTGGCCTGGGCGCCGGCCGCGGTCTGTCTGGCGGCGGCCGGCGGGGCCGCCGCGACCACCGTGCTCCGTCCCCCGCCGAGCGCCGTCGTGCTGTCCCTCTTCTGCGGCAGCGCCGCCCTGTGTCTCGTGGCGTGTGCCGTGCGGCTGCTGGGGCGGCCGGCGCCGCACGCCTGAACCACCGCCCGCGGCCCGCGGCCGGCCCGGACGACCGCGTCCCGAGGACCGCCGCCGCGCACCGAAGCCGAACCGAACCTACGCACCACACGCACACCATATGAGCAACCGACCGGAAGGAAATACGAGTTGACCACCGAACCGCTCGCCGCCGTCACCGGAGCCGAGGGTTTCATCGGCTCCCACCTCACCGAGGCGCTGGTCGCCTCCGGACACCGGGTGAGGGCCATGGCGCAGTACAACTCCTTCTCCTCGTACGGCTGGCTGGAGACCCTGGCCCCCGAGGTCCTGGACCACGTGGACATCGTCCTCGGCGATGTCCGGGATCCGGGCTCGGTCCGCGGTCTGGTCGAAGACGTCGACTGCGTCTACCACTTGGCCGCGCTCATCGCGATCCCGTACTCCTACCGGGCCCCGCACAGCTATGTGGACACCAACGTCACCGGCACCCTCAATGTGCTGGAGGCCGTGCGCGCCCTCGGCACGCCCCGGCTCGTGCACACCTCGACCAGCGAGACCTACGGCACCGCGCAGACCGTGCCGATCACTGAGGACCACCCCATCAACACCCAGTCCCCGTACGCCGCTTCGAAGGCGGGCGGGGACCGGCTGGCCGACAGCTACCACGCGAGCTTCGACATTCCGGTGGTGACGCTCCGGCCGTTCAACACCTTCGGCCCGCGCCAGTCAATGCGCGCGGTGATCCCCACCGTCATCGGCCAGGTGGCCGCGGGCGAACGCACCATCACCCTCGGCGATCTGCGGCCCACCCGCGACTTCACCTTCGTCCGCGACACCGCGCAGGCGTTCCTCGCGGTGGGCACGGCGCCCGCGGAGCGGGTCGTGGGCCGGACCTTCAACGCCGGTACGGGCGGCGAGATCTCGGTCGGCGACCTGGTGGCGCTGATCGGCAAGGTGATGGACACGGACCTCGACGTACGGGAGGACGAACGGCGCATCCGGCCGGCCAACTCCGAGGTGATGCGGCTGGTCGCCGACGCGACCCGGCTCGCCGCGGCGACGGGCTGGAGCCCCGCCCACGAGCTGGAGCAAGGACTCGCGCACACCGTGGAGTTCTTCCGCGAGCCGGCGAACCTGGCCCGCTACAAGACCGGCATCTACAACATCTGACCCGTCCGGCACGTCCCACGAAGGAGGAGCCTCATGCACGCAGTGATTCTGGCGGGAGGCAAGGGCGTCCGGCTACGGCCCTACACCACCGCCCTGCCCAAGCCCCTCGTACCCATCGGTGACCAGCACGCCATTCTGGAGATCGTGCTGCGCCAGCTCGCCTCGTCCGGGTTCACCAGCTGCACCATCGCCATCGGCCATCTGGGCGAGATCATCCGCGCCTACGTCGGCGACGGGTCCCAATGGGGCATGGCCGTCGACTACTCCACCGAGGAGAGCCCGCTCGGCACCATGGGGCCGCTGCTGACCCTGCGCGACCGGCTGCCCGAGTCGTTCCTCGTGATGAACGGCGATGTGCTCACCGATCTCGACTTCGCCGACGTCCTTGTGCAGCACCGTAGTTCGGGCGCGCCGCTGACCATCGCGACGTACGCGCGCAAAGTGCGCATCGACTTCGGTGTGCTGACCACCGACGACAGCAAGGTGGTCGCCTTCACCGAGAAGCCGAGCATCGACTACCGCGTCTCGATGGGCGTCTACGGTCTGTCGCGGTCCACGCTCGAGGGCTACACACCGGGGCTGCCGCTGGGCTTCGACGAGCTGGTCCTCGATCTGCTGCGGAGCCGGAACGAACCGCAGGCCTACGACTTCGACGGGTACTGGCTCGACATCGGCCGCCCGGACGACTACGACCGGGCCAACGCCGAGTTCACCACCCGCAAGTCGCTTCTGCTCAAGGGAGCCTGACCACCGCATGCGCATTCTCGTCCTGGGCTTCACCGGCTATCTGGGCGGCCATGTCGTCGAGCACCTGCACACCCTTCCGGGCGTGCGGGTGCTCGGCGGGGGCCGCTCGCCCGCCGCGGAGTTCGGCATCGACCTGGCCACCGCTCGCAGAGAGCGGCTGGTCCCGACCCTGGCGGCGGCCGCACCCGACGCCGTGATCAACTGCGCCGGCGCGACCGGCGGCGACGCCGTGACCCTCTCCGAGGTCAACTCCCGTGGCCCCGCGGTTCTTTGCGCGGCGCTGCGCGAGGCGGCACCGGCCGCCCGGCTGGTCCATCTGGGCTCGGCCGCCGAGTACGGTCCCGGCGTCCGGGACATCAGCGTGACGGAGTCGGCGGCCACCCGACCGCTCGCCCCGTACGGGGCCACCAAACTCGCCGGCACGGTCACCGTCAGCACCTCCGGCCTGGACGCGGTGGTGCTGCGGGTGGGCAACCCGGTGGGTCCCCGAGCGCCGTCCGCGGGGCTGCCGGGCCGGATCGCGGGACTGCTCCGCGAGGCCGGCCGGGACCCGGACGCGGTGATCCGGCTGGGCGACCTGTCGGCGTACCGCGACTTCGTGGACGTACGCGATGTGGCGCGGGCGGCGGTGTCCGCGGCGACGGCGCCCGGGCCGCTGCCGCGAATCCTCAACATCGGGGGCGGAATGGCCGTTCCGGTGCGTGACCTGGTGGGCGGGCTGGCGCGCGTCGCCGGGTTCCGGGGGCGGATCGAGGAGAACGGCGGCGGGTCCGCCCGCTCGGGCGAGGTGTCGTGGCAGTGTTCCGACATCACCGCCGCCGGGGAGGCCCTCGGCTGGCGGCCGTCCCTGACCCTCGACGACTCACTGACCGCGCTCTGGACCGCGGTCGGGGGGACGGCGCCCGTCCCGCGGTTCGAAGGCGACCGGGCGTCATGAGTCTGCTGATTCCGCTGTACGTCCATCCGGGCGAGGATCCGGGCGCCTGGCACCGTCTGATCAGGTCGGCCGACCGTGCGTACGGGGTCGTCGTCAACCCGGCCGACGGGCCGGGCGCGGCCCCGGACCCGGCGTTCACCGCGGCGACCGAGGCGCTGCGGTCGGCGGGCGCCCGGCTGCTCGGCTATGTCGACACCGACTACGGCGCCCGTGATCCGGACGACATCGCGGACGAGGTCCTGCGGCACCGGGACTGGTACGGGACGCAGGGCTGTTTCCTCGACCGGGTGGCGCCGACCCCCGCGGCGCTGCCCGCCTGCAAGCGGCTGGTGCAGCGCCTGCGCCGGCTCGGCGCGGCCCCGGTCGTGCTGAACACGGGCGTCCACCCCGTGCCGGGGTACGCCCGTGTCGCGGATCTGCTGGTCACGTTCGAGGGCCACTGGTCCACGTATGTCTCGGCGTTCAGCAGACCGGAGTGGACCGCGCGGCATCCGCCCGAGCGGTTCTGTCATCTGGTCTACGGCGTCCCCGAGGCGCTCGTTCCGCTCGCCGTTCGCACCGCGCGTGAGCGCGGTGCGGCGGTGGCCGGTCCGGTGACGGGTGAACTCCCCAACCCCTGGTCGCGGTTGACGCCCGCCCTGAGCGAACCGGAGGAATGAGCGGCACACATCCCCCGACCTCCTTTGCAGCGGTTTGATGGCATGTCTCGGTCAAATCTGCCAGGCTTCCGAATGCCGTCGTCCTGACCCCAGGGCGACGGCACGGAAATCTCGTCAAGCGACCGCGCGCACCCGCGCGCGGCCCGCGGCCACCCACCGGCGCACCCCAGTCGTCCGGGCGGCCACCGAGCAGGCCGGAATCCCGGCCGCCTCAAAGGAGATTCGTGTGAGACCGACCCCCCGCAAGGCCTTCGCGGCACGCGTCCTCGCCGTCGCCGCCCTGGCCGCAGTCTCGCTCCCCGGCACCCCCGTGGCGGCCGCGCCGCACACGGCACCGGCGGCGGCAGCCGCCTGCACCCCGGCCCAGGTGGTCACCAACGGCGGTTTCGAGAGCGGCACTTCGCCCTGGACCCAGTCCTCGACCACCGTGATCACCAACCGCTCGGGCCAGACCGCCCACGGCGGCAGCAGCTTCGCCTGGCTGGACGGTGTCGGCAGCACCCACACCGACACCCTCTCGCAGAGCGTCACGATCCCGGCGGGGTGCAGCAGCGCCTCCCTCACGTTCTGGCTGCACATCGACACGGCGGAGACGACCTCGTCGACGGCCTACGACAAGCTCACGGCGAAGATCGGCAGCACGACGCTGGCGACGTACTCGAACCTCAACAAGGCCTCCGGGTACACCCAGAAGTCGTTCGACGTGTCGGCGTTCGCGGGCCAGACCGTGACCGTCGCCTTCACCGGCACCGAGGACTCCAGCCTCCAGACGAGCTTCGTCCTCGACGACATCGCCCTCGACACCTCCGGTGACACGGCCCCGCCGGCCGACTCCACACGCACCCCGGCCGCCCCCGCCTACACGGTCAGCCTGAGCAGCAACACGAGCGGCACCGTCTGGACCGGTCACGAGAGCGCGACCTTCACCAACGCCTCCTCCACCGCGCTCAGCGAGGTGTACCTGAGGCTGTGGGACAACTACCACGGCACCTGCTCCGCGACGCCCATCACCGTCAGCAACGTCAGCGGCGGCACCTTGGGCGCCCTCTCGGTCGGCTGCACGGCCCTCAAGATCACCCTGACGTCACCGCTGGCGCAGGGCCAGAGCACCACGATCGGCTTCGACCTGGGCATCACCGTGCCCAGCGGCGCCGACCGGTTCGGCTACGACGGGGCATTCAGCTTCATCGGCAACGCGCTGCCCGTGCTCGCGGTCAAGGACGGCGCGGGCTGGCACCTGGACCCGTACACGAACAACGGCGAGTCCTTCTACTCCCTGGCCGCCGACTTCAAGGTGACCCTCGACCACCCGACGAGCCTGCTCGTCCCGGCGACCGGCACCTCGGTCGACACCCCCGGTTCCAGCGGCCGAACCGTCACCACGGCCACCGCGTCCAAGGTCCGTGACTTCGCCTGGGCCGCGGGCCCGTTCAGCAAGATCACCGGCACCTCCACCGCCGGCACCCCCATCAACGTCTACTCCGTCTCCGGCATCAGCTCCGCCAACGCCCAGTCGATGCTCACCACCGCCAAGACCGCCGTCGACGCCCACGCCGCACGCTTCGGCGCGTACCCGTACGGCGAGTTGGACGCGGTGATCGACAACAACTTCTGGTTCGGCGGCATGGAGTACCCCGGGTTCGTCCTCGACCTGGTCAGCACCACGGCGCTCACCCATGAGATCGCCCACCAGTGGTTCTACGGAATCGTCGGCGACGACGAGTACACCAGCCCGTGGCTGGACGAGTCCTTCACGGACTACGCCACCGACCTGGCGCAGGGCAAGACCGGCGCGAGCTGCTGGAGCAGCGTCTCCTGGGCCTCGACCGCGGAGAAGATCACCAACTCGATGGCGTACTGGGACACGCACTCGTCCCGCTACTCCACCGTCGTCTACGGCTACGGCAAGTGCGCCCTGCACGATCTTCGGCGCGTGCTCGGCGACACCGTCATGGCCAAGCTCCTCAAGGACTACGCCACGTCCCACTGGTACGGCGTCTCGACCACGGCCGAGTTCAAGGCGGCCGCCCAGGCCGCCACGACCACGGACCTGACGTCGTTCTGGACGACCCACCGCATCGACGGCTGACCGGTCACCGGCTCGCCGCGGTGGCGCCTTCGGGCGTCATCGCGGCGAGCCGCCGCAGTCGAACGGGGATCGAGCACCGCCGACCGCCCCCGGCCGGCGCACCGCGCCGACGCCCCGCCGAACACCGCACTCTCCTCCTGAAAGGCCCAGCAGCGCGCATGGCCCGCCCCGTCGGGGGCAGGTTCCGCCACGTGGCGGCTCCCGGTCCGGGAGCACGGCGCCGATCATGGTCGAACGAGCCGCCGGGCTCAGCACGAGGAGACGTCATGCTGCTGGTACCGCCCCCGTTCGACCCCGAACTCTGCGTCGCCCTCGCGGCGGTGGGCCCGTCCATGCCCTCCGGGCTGAGCCTGGAGGACATCGCCGCCCTGCGCGCGGGACCGGAACTGGCGGTGCCCGCGTTCGACCTCACCGACGGCGGCACCTTCGAGACCATGGACCTGACGGTTCCGGGACCGGAGGGCGCTCCCGACATCTCGCTCTTCGTCATCAGGCCTCTCGCGCCCCCGAAGGACGGGCCGCGCCCGGTGATCTACCACTCCCACGGCGGCGGCATGATCCTCGGTACCAACCGGGCCGGAGTGGAGGTCGTCCTGGAATGGGCGAAGGAGCTGGACGCGGTCGTGGTGTCCGTGGAGTACCGGCTCGCTCCCGAACACCCGTACCCGGCCGGAGTGGAGGACGTCTACGCCGGTCTGGTGTGGACGGCGCGGCACGCCGGGGAGTTCGGCGGCGACCCGGAGCGGATCGTCGTCGCGGGCGCCAGCGCGGGAGGCGGCCTGACCGCGGCGCTCGCCCTGCTCACCCGGGACCGCGCGGGACCGCGGCCGGTCGGTCAGGTCCTGATGTATCCGATGCTCGACGACCGCAACGACACTCCGTCCGCGCACCAGATGGCGGGCGTCGGCGCCTGGGACCGTACAGCCAATCAGACGGCCTGGACCGCCGTGCTGGGCGACGCCCGCGGCGGCCCGGACGTGCCCGCGTACGCCGCCCCGGCCCGGGCCGGGGATCTGTCCGGCCTTCCCCCGGCCTTCCTCGACGTCGGCTCCGCGGAGACCTTCCGGGACGAGGTCGTCGACTACGCCTCGCGGATCTGGCTGGCCGGCGGAGTCGCCGAGCTGCATGTGTGGCCCGGCGGCTTCCACGGCTTCGACTCCTTCGCCCCGCACACCGCCCTGTCGCGGACCGCCCGTGCCACCCGCATCACCTGGCTGCGCAGGCTCCTCGCACCGTGAGGGTGCGGCACGGTCCGCGCCCCGTGGTCGTTCAGACGGGCAGGAGACGGCCGATCAGCGCGCTGAGCTGCTGGGCGTTGCGGCACTCGTGCATCTCCACGAGCTCGGCGTAGTCGAGGGCGGCGGAGTCGCCCGTGCCCCACTGCGAGCGCGCTTCGGGGTTCAGCCAGTAGGCGCGGCGGGCCTGCCGCGTGAGCTGCCGGACGGCGGGCAGATTCGGATCGCTCATGTTCGTCCGGGCGTCCCCGAGCACGAAGACGGTCGACCGGGAACCGACCGCCCCGGTGTACCGCTCGGCGAACTCACCGAACGCCACGCCGTAGTCACTGCTGCCGTGCCAGCCCGTCAGCGTCGCCTCCGAGCGGATCCTGGCGCTCAGCCCCTCCGCGTCGGCTGCGCCGTGCACGAGCAGCCCGGTCACCTCGTCGATCCGGTTGACGAAGGCGAACACCCGCACCTTGCTGAACTGGTCGTGCAGCGCCTGCACCAGCAGCATCGTGAAGTCCGAGAATCCCGACACCGACCCCGACACATCGCACAGCAGCACCAGTTCGGGCCGCGCGGGACGGCGCCTGCGCAGCACGGGGCGCATCGGCACCCCGCCGGTCGACAGCGAGCCGCGCAGCGTGCGCCGCAGATCGATGCTGCCGCGACTGGCCCGGCGGCGCCGCGCGGCGAGGCGGGTGGCCAGCTTGCGCGCGAGCGGCTGGACGACCTTGCGCAGTTCGGCGAGCCTGTCCCGTCCGGCGAACAGGAAGTCGACACGGTCGGCGGTCGGGGCCACCGCGCGCCGGGCGATCTCGTCACGGTCGCGCCGCTCGGCGATCCGGCGCCGTGCCTCCGTCGCCACCAGTTGGCGGAACATCTCGATGCGCCGCCGGATCTCGTCCTCCAGCAGCCGGTCGGTGAACCCGGCCCCGCCGCCCTCGGCGCGGACCGCGTCCCGGGCACGGGCCATCAGCGTCTGCGGCCGGAGCCGGTCGAGCGTCTGGTACGACGACCAGCCGTCCGTCGCCGTCGTACCCCCGTAGCCGCCGAAACCGTCGACCGCCTCCATGGCCAACTGCCCCATGAGGGCCTGGTCGTCGGCGGCCAGGGCGGCCGCGAGACGGTCCCGCAGTTCGTCCCGGTCAGCGGGCGCCGCGCCGTCCGGAGCGCCGACGCCGCGCGGGAAGTACACGTCGAAGACGGGGTCGAACACCCGCCGTTGTCCCGGGTTGTGGAGCAGGGTGGCGGCCAGCCCCTCGCGCAGCCGGTCACGGTCGGCGAAGCCGAGCGCCTCCACCGCCTGCGCGGCGTCCACGGTCTCGCCGGTGCCGATCCGCACGCCGTGCGAGCGCAGCGCGCCGACCAGTCCCGTCAGCCGGTCCGCGACTCCGGCCGTCGGCACGGCGGCGTTCACACGGCGCCCAGGTCGAGCTTGGCGGCCGCCTTCAGTATGTCGTCCTGATGCTTGAGGATCACGCCCAGGCTGTCGCGTACGACACTCTCGTCGAGGGTGTCGGCACCCAGGGCGAGCAGCGTACGGGCCCAGTCGATGGTCTCGGCGACGGACGGCACCTTCCGCAGGTCCATCTCCCGCAGCGCCCCGACGACCCGTACCACGGACTCCGTCAGCGCCTCGTCGAGTCCGGGCACCTTCAGCCGTACGATCCGGCGCTCCAACTCCTCGTCCGGGAAGCCTATGTGGAGGAAGAGGCAGCGGCGGCGCAGCGCCTCGGACAGCTCGCGGCTGGCGTTCGAGGTGAGCACCACGAAGGGGCGGCTGGTCGCCGCGATCGTGCCCAGCTCGGGGACGGTGACCTGGAAATCGCTGAGCACTTCGAGCAGCAGGCCCTCCACCTCCACGTCGGCCTTGTCGGTCTCGTCGATCAGCAGGACCTTCGGGTCGTCGCCGCGGATGGCCGTCAGCAGCGGGCGCGCCAGCAGGAACTCCTCGCTGAAGATGTCCGTGCGCGTCTCGTCCCATGTCTCGTCACGGCCCGCGGTGATGCGCAGCAGCTGCTTGGCGTGGTTCCACTCGTACAACGCCCGTGACTCGTCGACGCCTTCGTAGCACTGGAGGCGGACCAGCCGGGCCCCGGCGACCTGTGCGACGGCCTTGGCGAGTTCGGTCTTGCCCACGCCCGCGGGGCCCTCCACCAGAAGGGGCTTGCCGAGGCGGTCGGCCAGGAAGACCGTCGTGGCGACGGCGGGCGACGCCAGATAGCCCGTCTCGGCGAGGCGTGCGGAGACGTCGTCGACGGATGTGAACAGCAACGGGGCCTCCAGCGCGCGTACGAGGTCAGGCTTACTATCTAAGCGCTTGTTCACCCTCGCTGTCACGTGTGACGACGCCCACGGCCCGGGGGCGGGAGGCTCCCGGGAGGCCCGCGCGTCCCAGGGCGTGCAGCGGGGTCTCGCCTGCCCGCGACGCCTGGCACGGTCGCTAGGAGACGTGCAGCACGATCTTGCCGCGCCGGTGTTCTCGTTCGAGGGCCGCGTAGGCCGCCGGGGCGCTCTCCAGCGGGACGATCCGGTCGACCTGCGGGACCAGCCGGCCCGCCTCGACGAGCGCGTTCAGCTCGTCCAGGCCCGCGCGGTCCGGCTCCACGACGAAGAACACCGCGCGGACGTCCGTCCCGCCCGGCGGTGCGGGCGGGGTGACGATCCCGACCAGCACACCGCCCGGCCGCAGCACCCGCCAGGATCGGTCCAGGGTGTCGCCTCCGACGGTGTCGAAGACGACGTCCGCGTCCTTCACCTCGTCCTCGAAGCGCCGCCCGGCATAGTCGATCACGGTCTTCGCGCCCAGGCCACGGACGAAGTCCGCGTCCCGGACCGACGCGGTGGCCGTCACCTCGGCGCCCAGCGCGGCCGCGACCTGCACCACGAAGGAGCCCACGCCTCCCGCCCCGCCGTGCACCAGCACCCGCTGCCCCGGCGCGATACCGGCGTGCGTGACGAGCCCCTGCCATGCCGTCAGGCCCGCGAGCGGCAGCGCGGCCGTCCGCTCATGGTCGAGCGAGCGCGGCTTCGCGGCGAGCACCGCCGCGGGAACGGTCACGTACTCGGCCGCGGCCCCGTCCCGGGTGAACGGAATCAGTCCGTAGACCTCGTCACCGGGGGCGAAGTCCGTGACACCCTCTCCCGGCTCGGCCACGACACCGGAGACCTCCTTGGACGGCACGATGGGCAGCCGGGGGCCGCCGCTGCCGTCGAAGCTGTCGGTCCAGGTCGCGTCCCAGCCCAGCTCCCCCGAGGTCACCGACGCCGCCCGTACCTCGATCAGGACCTCACCCGGGCCGGGAACCGGCCTCGGCGCGACCTCGTACACCAGTTGATCCGGGCCGCCCCGCCGGTGGCCTCGTACCGCGTGCATCGTGCCGCTCATCCGGTTCCTCCTCATCGGGACGGCACAGGGCCGCCGTCGAGTCGATCACGGTCGGGTCCTCCGGCCCGGCACGGACCGGCCGTTGTTCACGATAGGTCGGGAACGGACGGCTTTCCTGCCGGGCCCGTGCCCGGACGATGCGCAGCTCGTCGAAAGGTGTGGCAGCCGGGCCGGTGCCTGTGCCATCAGGGACTGAGGGGTCGCGGCGGCTCCGCCCGCCCGGCGGCACCCCTCCGGCCGGCCGCGGGGAGGCGTCGGCCGGCGCAGAGGTCTGGCCCGTCACCACGGGGGGAGCGACGGGCCAGACCCTCCGCTCACGGTGCCATGCACGGCCCGTGTCGCGCAGTGTCTTCGCGAAGTCCGGCACGGCCCGCCGGGCGGGCGCTCCGCGCCGGCCCCCGTGACCTGCGCGGCCTCCCCGTCGGCCCACGGTGATCGCCTGCGACAATCGTCGGCAGCGCCCGTGTTCGACGAAGTCCGCCGCGAATGATGGAGGAGCCCGTGCCGCTGCCCTCACGCCCCTTGCTGAAGCTGGGCTTCCTGACCATCGGCCTGTTCGACGAGGACGATCCCGGGCGCGGGCACGAGTCCACGCTCGGCATCATCGAACTGGGCGAGCGGCTGGGCTTCGACAGCGCGTGGCTGCGTCACCGCCATCTCCAGTACGGCATCTCCTCGCCCGTCGCCGTGCTGGCGGCCGCCTCGCAGCGCACCCGCCGCATCGAGCTCGGGACGGCGGTCATCCCCATGGGCTGGGAGAACCCGCTGCGGCTCGCCGAGGACCTGGCGACCGTCGACGTGCTGGCGAAGGGCCGCCTCAACCCGGGAGTCAGCGTCGGCCCGCCCCTGCACTACGAGCAGGTGAAGCACGCCCTCTATCCCGACACCGCCGAGACCGAGGACTTCGGTTACGGGCGCGTGGAACGGCTGTTGGACTTCGTGCGCGGCAAGCCCGCCTCCGACTTCAGCGGGATGGAGGGCTTCGAGGTCTTCTCGGACCGTGTGCAGCCGCACTCCCCCGGTCTGGGCCGCCGTATGTGGTACGGCGGCGGCAGCCTGCGTTCGGCGCGCTGGGCGGGCGAGCACGGTATGAACTTCCTGACCAGCAGTGTCGTGAAGGCGGAGGAGTCGGAGGACTTCGCCGAGATCCAGCTCTCCCATGTACGGGCCTTCCGCGCCCGGCACCCGGACGGCGAACGCGCCCGCGTCTCGCAGGGACTCGTCGTGATCCCCACCGACAGCGCCTCGCCCGCGCAGCGCGCGAAGTACGAGGCGTACGCCCAGGGACGGCTGCCACGCACGGCGACCCCGCAGGGACCCGCGCGCCTGATGTTCGCGCCGGACCTCGTCGGCAGCTCCGACCGCATCGCCGAACAGCTCTACGCACAGGCCGCGTTCAGGGAGATCGACGAGGTGGCGTTTGCCCTGCCGTTCACCTTCGACCACGAGGACTACGTCCAGATCCTCACCGACATCGCCACGAAGCTGGGCCCGGCGCTGGGGTGGCGACGGGCTGCCTGAAGGGCGTTGTTACCGAAGCTCTTGCAGAAAGCCCCGGCGTTCACGCCGGGGCTGAATGCATCTGAAGGCTGCTCTGACATGCACTTCAGAGCGGGCGTATTTGCTGCTCGATGTACTGGCGGACGATCGCCAAAGGTCCTCCGCCGCACGATGCAGAGAAATACGAGGGCGACCACAGGTGCCCGTGCATGATGGCGTGGTTGATCCGGCCGGTGAACTACTGCCGTATCCGGAGAGCGGAGACGCCCTTGAGGCTGTTGACCAGCTTCGAGACTGCGACCTTGGGCGGGTAGTGAACCAGGAGGTGGACGTGATCGCGTTCGCCGTTGAACTCCTTCAGCTCCGCTTCGAAGTCTTCACAGACCTTGCGCATGATCTCTTCGCAGCGCGTCAGCATTTCGTCGTTGAACACCCCGCGCCGGTACTTCGTCACAAAGACCAAGTGAACGTGCATCGCCGAAACGACGTATCTGCCACGCCTGTAGTCGCTCTGACCATTCATGAGACCCAATCCCAGTAGGGTCGTGGGCGTGCAGCTCCGCTACAACTACCGGGCCTACCCGGAGGCCTCCCAGCGCCGCGCGCTGGCGAGTGCGTTCGGGTGCGCCCGTGTGGTGTGGAACGACTGCCTGCGCGACCGCAAGGAAGCGCACGCGGCAGGACTGCCGTATGTGAAGTCGGCCGAGCTGTCCCGTCTTCGCATCACCCTGGCCAAGCGCACGGAGGAACGCGCCTGGCTCGCCGACGTGTCCGCGGTCGTCCTGCAACAGTCCCTGCGAGACCTGGACACCGCCTACAAGAACTTCTTCGACTCGATCAAGGGCAAGCGGCACGGCCGCAAGGTCGGCCCTCCCCGCTACAAATCGAAGAAAGACACCCGGCAGTCCATCCGCCTCAACACCAACGCCTTCGGCCTCCAGGACGACGGCACGGTGTACGTGGCCAAGGTCGGCAACCTCAAGGTCAAGTGGTCCCGTCGGCTTCCGGCCGCCCCCACGTCCCTGACCGTCACCAAAGACAGCTCCGGCCGCTACTTCCTCAGCTTCGTCGTGGACACCGAGCCGGACATCCTCCCCCGACTGGAGACCGACGCCGGTCTCGACCTCGGCCTGTCCGCCTTCGCCGTCCTGTCCGACGGCAGAAGAATCGACAGTCCCCGCTTCCTGCGTCGGGCCGAGAAGAAGCTCAAGCGCCTTCAGCGGGAGCTGTCCCGCAAGACCAGGGGATCAAAAAACCGGGCCAGGGCCCGCACCAAGGTCGCACGCCAGCACGCCAAGGTGGCGGACCGACGCCGGGACTGGCACCACAAGGCATCCACGCAGATCATTCGCGACAACCAAGCGGTGTACGTGGAAGACCTCGCGGTGTCCGGCCTCGGGCGCACCCGACTCGCCAAGTCCGTGCACGACGCGGGATGGTCCGCGTTCGTCAACATGCTGGAGTACAAGGCGGTCAAGCACGGGCGCACCTTCGCCAAGGTGGACCGGGCTTTTCCGTCCTCTCAAGCCTGCTCGGCCTGCGGATTCCGGGACGGCCCCAAGCCCCTGCACGTCCGGGAGTGGACGTGTGGGCAGTGCCACGCCGTCCACGACCGCGACCACAACGCAGCACGTAACGTCCTGTTCGAAGGACGCCGCATCGTCGCCGCCGGACGGGTGGAGACGTTAAACGCCTGTGGAGTGCCGGTAAGACGGGCACACGTGCCCGCACAGCGCGTTGAAGCAGGAAGCCCCCGGAAGGGTCAGAAGACCCAGGCCAGAATCCCTGGACATTAGACCAGGGAGCACGTCAAGGTGCACCGATGGCTCACTCTTCACGCGACACCGCCGAGGGCGCCGGCTGGGGCGATCACCGACTCGGGGAGTACAAGCGGCTGATGCCGTCCCGGGTCGAGAAGCTCTCGTGGCTCGACCCCAGGACCCTGTGGCCCGCGCGCAACGGCGTGCTGGCGTCGTGGTTCGGGGACCCCACGGGCCGTACCCGGGCCCGCTGGGTGGAGCAGCGGGCGGCCGCCGGAGCGCCCTCCGACGCGGTGATCCGGCGCACGGACGCGGACCACTTCTCCTTCATGGTCATCGGCGACACGGGCGAGGGGGATGATCCTCAATACGCCGTGGTGCCAGGGTTTCTGAAGGTGAGTCAGGGAACGGATTTCGCCGTCCTCGCCAGTGATGTGATCTATCCGGTCGGCGGCACGGACGACTACGGCAGCAAGTTCTTCCGCCCCTACCGGGACTACCGGGCGCCGATCTACGCCATACCCGGCAACCACGACTGGTACGAGGACCTGCACGGCTTCATGCGGGTGTTCTGCGCGGCGCCGCCACTGCCTCCGGAGGCGGCCCCGCGCCGTGCGACCCGGGCCTGGCTGCGTTCGCTGCTGTGGCACAGGCCGGGCGCGGCGGACGAGCAACGGCTGGCCGAGGCGAAGGAGTTGCGTTCGGCGCCGTCCCAACAGGCCGTCCAGCCGGGCCCGTACTGGGCGATCGACGCCGGACCGGTGCGGATCATAGGCATCGACACCGGCCTGCTCGGGAGCCTCGACGCCGAGCAGGGGCGCTGGCTGCGCGAGGTGTCCAAGGGGGACAGGCCCAAGATCCTGATCACCGGCTCCCCGCTCTACGTGGACGGCGAGCACCATCCGTGCGCCATCGAGGGCGGCGGCACGGTCGACGACATCGTGCGGGACCCGGGTCATCACTATGTCGCCGCGATCGGGGGCGACATCCACAACTACCAGCGCTATCCGGTACGGGTGGACGGCGGGCGCACGATCCAGTACGTCGTCGCCGGTGGCGGCGGGGCGTTCATGCACGCCACCCACACCATCCCCCGGGTCCGCGTCGCCCAGGTCGCCGAGGAGGATTTCCGCTGCTATCCGCTGCGCGGCGACTCCCTGGCCTTCTACAGCAGGCTCTACGGGCGCCGGCTGCGGATGCGCCGCTTCTTCACGCTCACCGAGGCCGAGGCCACGGCGGTGATCGCCCAGCGGCTCGGCATCCCTCCGACCCGGGCCCAGGGCACATCCGTTCGCGTCACCCTGCGCGCGCGTCTGGTCGCCGGCCTGCTGGGTGCCGGCGGCCGCCCCGACCGGACCTCGCGCCTGCGGCTCCCGGTCCGCAAGGCGTACACCCAGCTCTTCTCGCCCGGCTCGGCGACGTACAGTCCGCCGTTCTTCAAGTGCTTCCTGCGCCTGGACGTCACCCCGTCCTCGGTCCATCTGCGCTGCCACTCGGCGACCGGCACCCTCGACCACGAGATCGATCCGCCCATCGAGGACGAGGTGACCATTCCACTGTCCTGACACGGCTCCGCGGGGCGCCGCCCGGCCGAGGAGCCTGCCGGGCGGGGCGTCCTCGCGGTGATCAGTCCCGCAGGCGGTCGATCTGCCGGATCTTGTTGGTCGCGTCCAGGGCGGCGACCTTGTAGGACTCGGCGAGAGTCGGGTAGTTGAAGACGGCGTCGACGAGGTAGTCGACCGTACCGCCGCAGCCCATGACGGACTGGCCGATGTGAATGAGTTCCGTCGCGCCGGTACCGAAGCAGTGGACGCCGAGGAGTTTGCGGTCGTCGGGCGAGACCAGCAGCTTCAGCATGCCGTGCGAGTCGCCGATGATCTGCCCCCGGGCCAGTTCCCGGTAGCGGGATATGCCCACCTCGAACGGCACGCACTCCTCGGTGAGCTGGTCCTCGGTCCGGCCGATGAAGCTGATCTCCGGGATGGTGTAGATGCCGATGGGCTGCAGGTCGTGCATCCGGTTCACCGGTTCTCCGCAGGCGTGGTACGCCGCCGTACGACCCTGTTCCATCGAGGTCGCCGCGAGTGCCGGGAAGCCGATGACGTCACCGACGGCGTAGATGTGCGGCACTTCGGTGCGGTAGTGCTCGTCGACCGTGATCCGGCCGCGCCTGTCGGCGGACAACCCCGCCTTGTCGAGGTCGAGTTCGTCGGTGAGGCCCTGTCGGCCGGCCGAGTACATGACCGCGTCGGCGGGGATCTTCTTGCCGCTCTCCAGGATCGTGAGCGTGCCCCGGGGGTGGCGCTCGACGGCGGCGACGGTCTCGCCGAACCGGAAGGTGACGGCAAGATCCCGCAGGTGGTACTTCAGCGACTCGATCACCTCGACGTCGCAGAAGTCGAGCATCCCGGCGCGCTTCTCGACCACCGTGATCTTGGAGCCGAGGGCGGCGAACATGGAGGCGTACTCCATGCCGATCACACCGGCGCCGACGATGACCATGGAGCGCGGCACCTGCTCCAGGTTCAGGACGTTGTCCGAGTCCATGATCGTCCGCCCGTCGAACTCGACGGTGTCGGGCCGCGCCGGGCGCGTGCCCGTGGCGATGACGATGTGTTCGGCGCTCAACAGTCTTTCGTTGCCGTTCACTTCGACCAGGGCGACGGTGTGGTCGTCCACGAAGCGGCCGGTGCCGGCGAACAGGGATACGTGGTTGCGCGAGAGCTGGCTGCGGATGACGTCGACCTCGCGATTGACCACGTGCTCGGTGCGCGCGGTCAGATCGGCGACGGTGATGTCCTCCTTCAGGCGGTAGCTCTGGCCGTACAGATCCCGCTGGCTGAGGCCGCTGAGATACAGGACCGCTTCCCGCAGCGTCTTGGAGGGGATGGTTCCGGTGTGGATGGAGACCCCGCCGACCATGTCGGGGCGGTCGATGACGGCGACCCGACGGCCGAGCTTGGCCGCGGCGATGGCGGCCTTCTGGCCGCCCGGGCCGGATCCGATGACAAGCATGTCGAAGTCGCGCACCTCCGGAGTCTGTCAGCCCGAGGCCTCTCCCCGAAAGGGTGAACGGGTGACCAGTCGGCCGAGTACGGACGACGCGGCAGCTCCCCGTGTCGCCGCCGACACCCCGAGCCGGGCACCCCGCGACCGCGCCATCATGGTTCCCAAACCCGGAACCCGCCTCCTGGAGGCCCCTGTGCGGATCGACGCGTTGCCGTACCTCGATGAACACACCACCGTCGTCGCGGCGGGAACCGACGACCTCTGGCGCGGCCTGGGCGAGGTCCTCGACCGCTCCGCCGCACGGCCCGGAGCGTCCGGCTACGCGCGACTGGTCGGGTGCGCCGACCGCACGGCTTCGGGGCCCCGCCCCTTCGCCGAGGGCTCCACGATCCCGGGGTTCCGGGTGACCGCCGCCGTCCCGGGGAGCGAGCTGGTCCTCCAGGGCCGCCACCGCTTCTCGTCCTACGCCCTGATCTTCCGCATCGAGCAGGTGGGCCCGGACCGATCGCGGTTGCGGGCCGAGAGCCGGGCGGCCTTTCCCGGCGCGGCGGGCGGCGTCTACCGTCGGCTCGTCGTGGGAACGGGCGGTCACGCGCGGGGCATGCGCCGTCTGCTCGCGTCCATCGCCCGGCAGGCCGAGCGCGACGGCGATCCCACGGCCGCGTGAGGCCCCGCCGCTCCGACCGGTGCCGTGGATCGACGCGAGTGGGCCGCTGCCGGCGCGAGGCGGCGGCCGGTGTCCCGGCGGCCTGCGCCCGCGAAGCGGCCGCCAGGAATGCAGCACCTTCCGTGCACACGGGACAGATGTCCGCCTTGTTCCGTTTTCGCCCCGCAGTGACCGGCAAGGACGGCAGGCGTCAACGGCGCCCGGACGGCAAGCTGTTGGCCCCTCTGCGGGGCGAAGGGGAAGGTCCGGGACCCGGAAGCTCCGCGGCGGGCGAACTGCTGCCGGAATTGGACGCGGCCGTCGCCCGCGTGGGCTACATTCGGGAATCCTCGGCATCGGCGCCTCCGGGGGTGAGGCCACGTCGAGGAGAACTCCGGAGCGGCGAATGCACCAGTCCCACCTTCCTCCACCGGCAGCAGTCATGCAGGGGGGACTCGCCGACAGCCTCCACGAGACGGCGCTCAGCACCCCCGATCTGCCGCAGGTCGCACACCGCCCCGAGGGTCGCGCGGGCGGCTGGACGCAGGTGACGGCGGCCGAGCTGTGGGGCGAAGTGGTCGACGTGGCGCGGGGGCTCATGAGGTCCGGCATCCGGCCGGGCGACCGCGTGGCCATCATGGCGCGCACCCGCTACGAGTGGACGGTGCTCAGCTATGCCCTGTGGTCGGTCGGCGCCGAGATCGTGCCGATCTACCCGACGTCGTCGCACGAGCAGGTCGCCTGGATCCTGAAGGACGCGCACTGCGTGGGCGTGGTCGTGGAGGACGAGCAGGGGGTCATGACGGTCGGCTCGGCGTGCGCCGCGCTCCCCTTCCTGCGCCATGTCTGGCAGTTGGACACCGGCGCGATCGCTCAGCTGGTGGAACGCGGCCGCGCGATACCGGCGACGGCGGTCGACTCACTGCGCAGGATCGTGCTCGCCGACTCCACCGCCGTCATCGCGTACACCTCCGGCACGACGGGACAGCCCAAGGGCTGCGCCCTGACGCACCGCAGCCTGGCGAGCCCCTGCGACACCCTGCTCGAAGGCTGGAGACACACGGCGGCTCCGCCGGGCGTGCAGCCGGCCGTCCTCGCCTTCCTGCCCTTCTCCCACGCCTACGGCCTGATGATCCAGGGGCTCTGTCTGCGCGGCGGCATCCTGATGGGGCACGAGCCCGATCTGCGGGAGGACGCGCTGTCCGAGGCCATGCTCTCGTTCCGGCCGACCTACCTGTACGCCGTCCCCTCCGTGTTCGAGAGGATCTACAAGAACTTCTTGCGTGCCTCCCAACGGGCCGGTCGCGGCGCGTTGTTCGAGCGCGCCGTGCGCACGGCGCAGGACTTCGCCCTGGCCGAGGAGCGCCGGCGGCTGGGCACGGGCACCGGCCCCGGTTTCGATCTGCGGCTTCAGCACTCCCTCTACGAGAAGACGGTGTACAAGCGGCTGCGCGGCGCGCTGGGCGGGCGGGTGTGCGGCGCGGTGTCGGGCGGCTCCCCGCTGAACCGTGAACTCGCCCTGTTCTTCGCGGGAATCGGGATCTTCGTGCACGACGGATACGGGCTCACCGAGACCAGCGGCGGAATCACCGCGCAGCCGGTCGGGAGGGAGAAGTTCGGCACCGTCGGACGCCCACTGCCGGGCACGGAGGTCCAGGTGTCCGACGACGGGGAGATCCTCGTGTGGGGGCCCTCCGTGTTCCAGGGCTACATCAACGACACGGCCGCGACCCAGGCCTCGTTCCGCAACGGCTGGCTGGCGACCGGGGACATCGGCCAGGTCGACGCCGAGGGATACCTGACGATCACCGGGCGCAAGAAGGACATCATCATCACCAGCGGGGGCAAGAGCGTGGCCCCTTCCGCTCTCGAGGAACGGCTGCGGGTCCATCCGCTCATCCATCAGGCGGCCGTCGTGGGCGACAACCGGCCCTGCGTGGGCGCTCTCATCACGCTGGACCCCGAGTTCGTGACGCACTGGCGCGCGTCCCGGGCCAAGGGGGAGACACCCGCCCGGGACGCGCGTGAGGAGAACGAGCTGCGGGAGGAGGTCAGACGCGCGGTCGCGGCGGCCAACACCACCGTGTCCCGCTCCGAGTCGATCCGGGTCTTCCGTGTCCTGCCGGAGCCGTTCGACCTGTCCAACGGACTGCTGACGCCCTCGCTCAAGCTGCGCCGGGACGCGATCGCCCAGCGGTACGCGGCCGAGATCGAGGCGATGTATCAGACCTCGTCGCGGGTTCCGCGGGAGTCCGCGCTCAGTGAGCCGTCGATCCTGGACGACTCGGACAACGTCTTCCGGTGAAATGGGTGGACGACGGCACGGCGCGGGACGTAGGTGCTTCCCAGGAGCGACCTCAACGGCGTGACACGGCTCCTGGTTTCCGGCTGATGGGTGATGTTCATGCGTCCACCTTGCGCCGAGCCCGCCGGAGCCACCAGATCCCTATCGTGAGGAGGACCACCGGTCCTGGTACCGGCTCCACCACCATCAGCGGGAATAGACCGGCGCCGTCCGGCCGGCGCCGCTCAGTCCGCCGGGGCGGGCGGTGCGGGCGCCTTCGCCCAGGGTAGCCGCAGGGTGAAGACCGAGCCGCTGCCGACCTCGCTCGCGACGGCGACGGTTCCGCCGTGGGCGGCGACGAGTTGCCGGACGATGGCGAGGCCCAGGCCGCTGCCCCCGGTGCGCCGGCTGCGGGACTTCTCCGCCCGCCAGAACCGGTCGAAGACGGCGGCCAGATCCCCGGGCTCGATGCCTGCGCCGGTGTCGGCCACCTCGAGCACGACCTGCCCGTCGTGACCGCGGACAGAGAGAGTGACCGTACCGCCGGCCGGCGTGTGGCGGATCGCGTTGGACACCAGATTGCCGAGCGCCTGCCGCATCCGTACAGGGTCCGCGTCCAGCCACGGTGTGCCGGCCACCTCGGTGACCAGGACGATGCCCGCGGCCTCCGCCCCCACCCGGTGTGCCGCGGCGACCTGTTCGAGGAGTTCGTCGGCGCGCATCTCCTCGCGGCGCAGTCGCAGGGTGCCGGCGTCCGCGGCCGCGAGGTCCTGGAGATCGTCGATGACGCGCTGCAGGACCACGGCCTCCTCGTGCAGGGAGGACAGGAGTTCCGGGTCGGGGTCGACGAGGCCGTCGCGGGCCACCTCCAGCCAGCCGCGGATATTGGTGAGCGGGGTCCGCAGTTCGTGGGCGATGTCGCTGACCATCGCCTTGCGCTGCGCCTCCATGCGCTCGCGGCGCTCGGTCAGCTCGTTGAAGGCGAGCGCCAGGATGCCGGTCTCGTCCTGGGTGGTGACGGGAACCCGTACGTGCCGCTCCGGTGGCTGCCGCGCGGCCTCGGTCAGCGCGCGCAGGGGACGTACGAGCCGGGTGGCGACCAGCGCGGTCACGGCCACGGTGAGGGCGAGGACGAGTCCGGTGACACCGAACACCTTGGCCTTGTTGGCCGTGGACATGTCGAAGCGGGGAGTGGGGCTGTCTCCCGTACCGAGGAAGAGTTCCGCGACCGGGGCGACATAGGGATCGAGTTGCCGCCGCCTGGCGCCGTCGACGCAGTCGTTCACCGTCCGGGTCTGGGCGCTGTGCAGGTCACCCGGCCTCTTCCACGTCAAGTAGGGGGCAGCCGTGGCCCTGCTCGTGGCGTCGAGCGTCAGCGCAACGGGGTAGGTGAGGTGCACCTTGTGCTGGTCGAGACACGTCCGGGTGAGCGCCGACAGCACGTCCAGGGCCTTCTGCTCGGTCGGGGTGGCGGTGTTGAGCTTCCCGTCGGCGCACTCCGTCGGCACATAGCCGGAGTCGAGCCTCCCGTCCATGTCCGTCAGGACCGTCCGGCCGCTCGGCATCCGCTCCGTTCGGGTCTGAATGCCGTAGCGCGAGAAGCACAGCTGGCGCACCGTGGCCAGCTTGGCCACCCGCAGCCGCTCGGTCGCGGGCAGCCGGTACGGCCCCACCGCGCGTGGATCGACGCCGGTCAGCTGTGCTCCGGGTTCCGTGGAGGTGTCGGTGCGCAGCGGGTCGACCGTGGCGGCGGCACGGGGCGGCAGGGAGGTCCCCCGCGCCGCGGAGTCCGCGAACGGGGTGCGGTCACCGGTGGTCAGGGCGATGCGCCGGCCTGTCCTGTGCGAGATCGTGCGCAGGGTTCCGGCGACACCGGACCAGTCGGGATGGGTCGCCGCGTATCCGCTGAGCTGCCGGAGGATGTCCATGTCCTCGGCGAGCACCTGGCCCTGCTCCTCCTGGATGGCCCGGGTGGTGGTCTGCACCGCGAGCCAGGCGGTCGCCGCCACGGAGCACAGGGCGATGAGCACGGAGGTGATCAGCAGCCGCACCAGCAGACTCCTGCGCAGCGGCACGGCGCGGCTCACGCCCGTTCGCCCTTGAGCTTGTACCCGACGCCGAACACCGTCAGCAATCGCGCGGGCCGGCGCGGGTCCGCCTCGATCTTCCTGCGCAGGTTCATGATGTGCACATCGATGGCCCGCTCGGTCGACGCCCGGTCGATGCCCCGGGTGCAGTGCAGCAACTGCCGCCGGGAGAAGACCCGTTCGGGTTCGCCGACCATCGCGAGCAGGATCTCGTACTCGCCCGGGGTGCAGTCCACCGGTGAGCCGTCGCACAGGACCGTGTGCCGCTCGGGGTCCACCGCGATCCCCGCGGCCCGGACGACCGGATCGCCCCGCCGTTCGGTGGCGGGCCGTCCGCTGCGCCGCAGCACCGTACGGATACGGGCCATCAGCTCGCGCGGACTGTACGGCTTGGTCATGTAGTCGTCCGCGCCGAGCTCCAGGCCGAGCAGCACGTCGTCCTCGGTGGAGCGGGCGGTCAGCATCAGGACGGGGATGTCGTCGTCCTGGCGCAGTGCCCGGCACACCCCGAAGCCGTCGACCACCGGGAGCATCAGGTCCAGGACGACGAGGTCGGGCCGGTTCCGCCGGGCCGCGTCGAGAGCGGCCCCGCCGTCGTGGACCACGGTCGCCGTGTGCCCCTCACTCAGCAGCGAGCGGCGTATCAGCTCCGCCTGCATCTCGTCGTCCTCCGCTACCAGCACATGTGCGCACACGCCGCCGATGGTAAGCGCGACGGCCCGTGAATCGGCCGGTGGGAGGGGCTTCCCACACGCTGACACCTTCCTCACATCCCCCTGGGATCCTGCCGGTGGACCCGGGCCGACGACAGTCCCGGAAGGTGCTCACCGTGCCAGCGAGGCCGCGTCCCCCATGACCACCACGGGGTGCCGGCCGGGGTCCAGGTCGCGCATCAGCTCCTTCAGGTCGCCTTCGCGCAGACCGACGCAGCCGTGTGTGGGGCCTCCGTGGTCCACATGCAGCCAGATCCCTCCGCCGCGGGCCGCGCCCAGGGGGCGGGTCCAGTCCAGGGGTGTGGTGCCGGGCCTGCGGTTGTAGTTGACGGCGACCACGTAGTCGAAGGCGCCTGCCAGCGACTCGCCCTCGAAGCCCGTGCCGGGTGAGGTGAAGGCACCCGAGCGGTCGTACGGGAGCCGGGTGCCGGGGTCGGGCAGCAGCCCGCCGGCGTCCGTGAGGCCGAATACCCCGACGGGGGAACGCAGGTCACCGGCCCGGTGGTGGGCGGTCCAGCCCTTGAGGGCGTTGTGCGCGGGCCGGCTCGGGCCCGCCTGCCAGCCCGCCTCCGTACGCTCGTACAGCACCACGGTGGACAGCGGGGAGTTCCTGCCCCGGCCGGTCACCACGACGGCCTGCCGGGTCCGCGACGGGACGGCCGCCCAGGTCCTGGGGCCGAGGCCCGGCGGTCGCCGCGGTGCCGCCTCGGGCGAGGCGGTCACGGTCGGTGCGGGGGCCGGTGTCGCCACACCCTGACGCGCCGAGGAGCCACCGGCTCCCGGGCCGAGCGTCTCGGCCGTGCCGCCGCCGCACCCCGCGATCAGGAGCGAGGCGACGGCGATCGCCGCCGGAACACGGTGTACGGAGTTGATCATGCGTCGACCCTGACCGACACATATGAGGAACTCGTCAGGTCATTCACAGGTCGCCGAATACCCAGCCTGCGCCCGATCACCGGTTCCGCGCCTGATCGTCCGGCCCCCACCCGATCACCGGTGTCCGGGCGGATCACCCGCGCTCCGGCGGACGGGCGGCGGTCCGTCGGCCGGCCGGGGCGCGGTCCGTCACGTCATCGGTGATCCGCCGGCTCGAGCGGGACGACGGCCTCACGCGAGTTCACCCAGCCCAGCAGGGCCACCGAGCCGACCGCCGCGAAGGCGCACCACGTCGAGACGAACTCCAGCTCCCACAGCGACCAGCAGATCACCGCGCCCGCCGCGACCAGGACACCGAGCAGCAGCAACCCGCGGTCACCGGACATCAGCAACGCGCCGACGGTGGCGAACAGGTAGCCCACGATGACCAGTTCGGGCTGCGCCAGGTCGACGACATAGCCCATGGTGTGGCCGCGGATCTCCGCCCTCACGGGGTGGGCGGCCAGCGCGTACGCGAGCGCCGCCGCGGTCGCGATGCCGCAGGCGAGCGGAAGCATCAGCCGGCGCCGGGCAGGGCGTGGTGCCGCGCAGAGCACGCCCAACGGCACCCACACCGCCAGCAGCGGGAGGGCGATCACGGCCCAGGCCACGGTGGCGCGACCGGTACCGCCACCGGCGTCCCAGACCAGGGACTCGACGATCTGGTGGGCGCCGAGCAGCAACGGCAGCGCGGCCAGCGGGAGATCCTCCCTGCGCCGCGCCCGGAGGACACAGGTCACCCCGACAGCGGCGACACCGGCACCGGCCGCCAGATCGGCCGTCGCACTCCAGCACATCGCTCCACCCTGCGTCCGCCGTCACGAGATCCCGTCCTCCGGAGCCCACGCTACGACGCCGCACGGCCGTGTCCGGCATGGACACGAGCCCCGTCCGGGCAGGGTTCCCCGCCCTTCCGGCGGACGACGGGTCACGCCGTCCGCTCCCCTGGCATGCTGCCCCCATGCCGACTCCCACGCAGCCGAGCCCCCCTGTCGCCGCGGACAGCCCCGTCACACCGGTCGACGGCCTGCGCGTTCGGGCGCGTCGCATCGGCCAGGAGGTACGGGGGGCCGGGCGCGTGTTGCACGACGTGTCGTTCGACGCGGGGCCCGGGCGGCTCACCGTCATCGCCGGAAGCAGCGGCGCGGGCAAGACGGTGCTGCTCCAGACCCTGGCGGGACTGCGCGCTCCGGCCGAGGGCGAGGTGCTGCACGACGGGTCCCGACCCGGCCTCCCGGGGCCGGAGTTCGGCTTCGTGCCGCAGGAGGACATCATCCACCGCGAGCTGCCGCTGCGTCGCACGCTCATCTACGCGGCGGGGCTGCGCCTGGCCCCGGGCACGCCGCCCGAGGCGGTCGCCGCGCGAGTGGACCGGGTACTGGAGACACTGGGGCTCCGCCATCGGGCGGCGACCCCGGTGCGTGCGCTGAGCGGCGGTGAGCGCAAACGGGCCTCCATCGCGGTCGAGTTGCTCCCCCGGCCGCGCGTGCTCTTCCTCGACGAGCCGACCTCCGGCCTCGACCCGGTCACCGGCGCGGCGCTGCTCGGAACCCTGCGCGCACTCGCCGAGGACGGCACCACGGTCGTGCTGACCACGCATGTCCTGGCCGACCTGCTCCGCTGCGACCAGGTCGTCTTCCTCTCCCCGGGCGGAGAGGCCGCGTACACCGGTGAACCGGACCGCCTGTGCGCGGCGTTCGGGGTCGCGACGGTCGAGGAGGTGTACGCGGCGGTGGCCGAGGGCGTACGGGCCGAGCGCACCGCCCCCGAGAGGACCGACCGGACCGAGGAGACCGGGCGGACGTCACCTCCGGTGCGGACGCGTCGCGTTGGCGCGATGCGGCAGTGGGCGCTGCTGACCCGGCGCGGTACCGCGCTGTTGCTGCACAACCGGCTGTCGCTCGCCGTCCTGGCCGGTTCGCCGGTGATGATCGTGGCGATGTTCGCGGTGCTGTTCCGCGCGGGCGCCTTCGATCCGGCGTCGCCCGACCCGGGATCGACCGCGATGATCATGTTCTGGATCGCGTTCGGCGCGTTCTTCTTCGGGCTGACGTACGGGCTGCTCCAGATCTGCACCGAACTGCCCGTACTGCGCCGCGAATGGTCGGCCGGGCTGCGCATCGGGCCGTACATCGCCTCGAAGCTCACCACCATGCTCCCGGTGCTCGCGGCCGCGGACGCGCTGCTGCTGGTCGTGCTGCGCGCCCTGGACCGTCTGCCGTCGGCGGGCTGGGACACCTACGGCTCGCTGTTCGTGTCGAGCGTGCTGGCCTCGGCGGCCGCGCTGGCGCTCGGGCTGCTGGCCTCGGCGGCGGTGTCCGAACCGGGGCAGGCGACGCTCATGCTGCCCCTGCTGTGCTTTCCCCAGGTGCTCTTCTCGGGGGCGTTCGTTCCGGTGCCCCGGATGACCGGCTCCGGGGAGGCCGTCAGCTGGGCGATGACCAACCGGTGGGCGTTCGAGGCACTGGGCAGCGGGGTCGGTCTCGCATCACTGTGGCGCGCGGGCGGCTCTCCGCTGGGTCCTCCGCTGCTCGCCTCCTACGGTGACTCGTTCGGCCACCCGGCCTCCCGCGGCTGGGTGGTCCTGGCGGGCTTCGCGCTACTGTTCATGGCCCTGACGTGGGTGGTGCTGGTCCGCAAGTGCCGGGACGGGGCGGCCCGGAGCCGGAACGGGCGCTGATCCGGCCGGCGCACCGGCCCTCTCGCTCCCACGGCGCCTCGGCAGAGCCGCACGCCTCGCCACCTCCGCGTCCAGCCACCGCACCCTCGCCGGCGCCTCCTCCGCAGTGGCGTCCCTCAGCGGGCCGCAGAGCGCGGACCGCACATCGCTCTGCGCTCTGCGGTCCGCGGCCTGCGCACTCGTGGTGAAGTCTCTCCGGCCCCCGGACTCAGCACCCCGCCCGCGCGGTGAGCCCCGCGACCCCGGGCACACGGTCCCGGTAGGTCTCGGTGACGAACGCGAGGAACGTATCGATGTCGGCGGGCTGGGACGAGACGCCGACCGAGATGCGCACCGCACCCGCGGAAGGCAGTCGAAGGAGGTCCAGGTAGTCCTCCAGGGTGCCCGGTCGCCTGCGGGCCGCCGAGCGGAGCCGGCGTAAGGGCAGGGCGAACGCCGCCTCGCCCGCGCCCGGGTTGCAGAAGCAGCCGGTGCGCAGGGAGATGCCCCGAGCGGCGCTGTCCCGGGTGACGACTCGTTCGTCGATGACGCTGCCGTCCGCCGCGAGCAGGTTCAGCGCCACCGTGCCGCCACGGGCCGCGCCGGCGGCGCCCTCCGGGCCGTACACCCGGACCATCGGTGAGCCGTCACCGTGCCGCAACGTGCGCAGTCCCGCGAGGAGTTGGCCCGTCAGGGCCGTGACGTGGGCGTGCACCCGGTCCATGCCGATCCGGTCGATCCACCGCAGCCCGGCGGTCACGTCGGGCACGGACAGGAAGTTGACGGTGCCGTCCTCGAAGGCCGCCTCGTCGTCCGCGAGGACGTGCCACTGGGCCTGGGCGCTGACCGCGTAGATGGTGCCGCCGGAGAACCAGGGCCGGCGGAGCTTGGCGAGGGCCTCCCGGCGGGCGATCAGGCTGCCGATGCCCGTGGGATGGCCGAAGACCTTGTACCAGCTGACGACGGTGAAGTCCGGGTGGAAGCGGGCCAGGTCGAGGGTGTTGGCCGGGACGAAGGCGGCGGCGTCCAGCAGGACGTCGTATCCCTGCCGCTGTGCCCGCCCGATCCACTCCAGTGAGTGCTGCACTCCGTTGAAGTTGCTCTGCGCCGGATAGGCCAGCAGTCCGCGCGAGCGGGTGTCGCCGCCCCCACGGGCCCGGACCAGTCCGCGCAGCGGGCCCCGTCCGGCCTCGGGCAGCGGAGCACGGACCCGTGGGCTGCCCGGTATCCGGCCGCGTGCCGCCAGCGCGGCCCGCAGCCGCTTCTCGTCCATCTGCAGGCCGGTTCCGCTGACCGGCACGTACGTCGTCCTGGCACCCCGCGCCCGTGCGTACTCGCGCAGTCCGTTGACGGAGTTGTGGTTGTCGAGCGACATCACGAGGCGGCTGCCGCGGGTGAACGGATAGGCCTCGCCGACCAACCGCAGAGCGCCCGTCGCGTTGGGGGTGAAGATCACCGCGTATTCGGCGGGATCGGCGTTGAAGTGCCGCAGAACGGCTCGGCGGGCTTCCGCGAGCAGGACCCCGGACGCCCGGGAGGCCGGACTGTCGGAATGCGGATTGCCGAACAACCCGCCCGTGATCCGCTCCGCGCTGCCCGTGACCAGGGAGCGCGGCGGCAGTCCGGCACCCGTGTGGTCGAGATAGGTGTGCCCGTCCTCGTCGAGATAGCCGAACTCGCGTGCCCGCAGGTCGGCGAAGCTCGCGGACGCCTCCGCGGCGCCCGCTATGTGGGTGTCGGCCTGTGCGCCTTCCATGCTGCCCCCTCCGCCCGGCCGGGCGGTCTCCCCCGCCACGGCCCGGCACTTCATGAAATTTCAACAAAGGTATCCGTGCGGTCCGGTTCACCCCTGTGCCACGTCCGTGAACAGTGATTGGGTGAGCCCCGGCCATGCCATCCAACACGCAGGAGAGCTCCGCAGCCATGAGCAACCCGTATACCTACGAATACAAGGTCGTCACGTTCCGTGAGTCGCTGATCGGCGACGCGCTGGACAGCGACAAGCTGGAGAAGGTCCTGAACAAGCACGCCGAGGACGGGTGGGCGCTCAAGGCGATCACGTCCGCCGACGTCAAGGGCCGCATAGGCCCCGGCGCCGTGGAGGGACTGCTGCTCACCCTGGAACGGCCGCGCCGATAGCGGTCGCGTGGTGCGCGCGGCGCCGAGGCGGGAGATGCTGTTGCTGATGGGACAGCGGATCCGCAGGTGCTACTGACGCCGTCGGAGGCCTTCCGACACGGAAGGCCTCTCACGGCTGAGCTGATGTCCGGGGCCCGACCAGGTCCCCGCACCCCGCGCGACCGCTGCCGGCCAGTGAGGTCAGGAGGGACGCCGATGAAGAGCGACGGAACACTCCACCCCGGTGTCGTCACCAGTCAGTCGGTGTTCGGCGCGCCGTGCTGGGTCAGCCTGAGCACACGCGATCTGCGGGCCGCCGAGGACTTCTACACCGCGGTTCTCGGCTGGCACTGGTCCTCGGCCACCAAAATGGGTGACCAGTACCGGATCGCCCGTTTCGCGGGGGTACCGATCGCCGGGGTCAACGAGGTCGACTTCGTGGCGAGGACCGCGGTCGCCTGGACCCCGTACTTCGCCGTGGCCTCCGCGGACGAGACGGTCTCCCGCAGTCAGGAACGCGGTGGTACGACCGCGGTGGGGCCGATCTCGCTGCCACCGGGCCGGGCCGCCTTGCTGGCCGACCGGGACGGCGCGGTCTTCGGCATCTGGGAGGGCGAGCTGGTGGCCGGCTGGGAACGCTGGCGGCACGCGGCACCGGCCTTCGTCCGCCTGCACACGCGCGACGCCTTCGACGCGGCGATCTTCTATGGGGAGGTCCTGGGCTGGGCTTCCTCCTCCCCCGGCGGCTGCGAGGTCGACTACGAGGAGAACGAGGTCGTCCTGCGCAACCGGGGCGACGTGGTGGCCCGGATCCACTCCGGCGCGGTGGAGGCCGCCCCGGACCCCACCGTCCGTCCGCACTGGCAGATCCACTTCGCGGTCGACGACGTGGAGGCCTGTGCCCGCGCGGCGCGCTCTCACGGCGGCACCGCCCATCAACAGGGGGTCGGCTCCTTGGAGGCAGCCATCACCGACCCCGACGGGGCGCGCTTCACGGTGACCTCCCGGACCGCCGTGTGACGCCACGCACGAAGCGCTCGCGACCCGGCCGCGGCGAAGTCGCCCGGCCCACGACGCGACGGATTCCGCCGTTCGGGCTCCAATGGAGGATGACGGGATACCACCGGTACGACAGGCGCCGCCGCCCCCCGCGGTCTCACGGCGACCCGATGGAGGTCCGCGATGCCCACTGCTCTCCGGCTGCTGCCCGCCCTCTCCCCCGAACACCGCGAACGGCTGATGGGCGTGGCCCTCGAGGTCTCCTTTCCCGCGGACGGGCCGATCTTCGAGGCGGGAGGTACCGCCGACCGCTTCTGGGTGGTCCGCTCCGGGACGGTCTCCCTGTACCAGCAGGTCATCGCCGGCAAGCGGATCACCGTCGCGCAGCTCGGGCCCGGTGACCTGCTCGGCTGGTCATGGCTGTTCCGCCCGCACACCTGGGACTTCGGCGCCGAGGCCTTCAGCCCGGTGCGCGCCTACGAGTTCGACGCCGCCGAGGTGCGGAGCCTGTTCGAAGCGGATCCGACGCTGGAGCTGTCGATGACCCGGACGATCGGCGCCATCCTGGCCCACCGTCTCGAAACGACCCGGGCGGCGCTCATCGAGCACTACGCGCGCCACGGGGGCAGCAGCTGAGAGCACCCGGCCGGAAGCCGGACGCCGGTCCCGCTCTGCCGGACACGGCTGTTGTCGGACCCGGCTGAGACAGTGATCTCTTATGAACGACATCCTCGATTCCCCGGACGCCGCGGACGCGCCGGACTCCTTCGCGATCCTGCCCGGCGCGGTCCACTCGCCCGTGCTCCTGCACGTGCCGCACTCCTCACGGCAGGTTCCGGCGCCGGTCCGTGACGGCATCCTCCTCGGCGACGCGGCGCTGGAGAGCGAGTTGGACCACATCACCGACGCGCACACGGCGGAGCTGGCCGCCGCCGTGGCCGAAGCGGCCGGGCTGACGCCGTGGCGATTCGTCAACCGGCTGTCCCGGCTGGTCGTCGATCCCGAGCGCTTTCCCGACGAGCGGGAGGAGATGCTGACGGTCGGGATGGGCGCGGTCTACACCCGGACGACGCACCGGGCGCCGCTGCGGCCCGCGGACACCGATCCGAGGCCGCTGATCGACCGCTACTTCCATCCGTACGCGCGGGCGATGACGGCAGCGGTCGCCGACCGGCTGGCCGCCACCGGGCGGGCCGTGGTCATCGACGTCCACTCGTATCCGACGGCCCGGCTGCCGTACGAACTGCACGGTGACGGGCCCCGGCCGCCGATCTGCCTGGGGACCGACTCCTTCCACACACCACCGGAACTGGTCGCGCTCGCGGAGAAGGCGTTCGCCGGACTCGGCGGGGTGGGAATCGACAGCCCGTTCGCGGGCGCGTACGTCCCCCTGCGGTACTACGAGCGGGAGCCGGAGGTCGCGGCGCTGATGGTGGAGATCCGGCGGGACACGTACATGACGGAGCCGGGAGGCCCGGTGGGCCCCGGGTTCGCGCGTCTCGTCACAGCCCTGACCACGCTCGTCGACGCCGCGGCCGGGTAGACCCGGAGCGCGGCACATCCTAGGGTCGGCGGTAAGCAAACGCTCAGTCATCCGGTTCAGGGAGGGCACGAAACCATGCCGGTCGTCGACGCGTGGATGCAGCACCCCACTCTCCGTCACTCCAACCACGAGATGTTCGCGTCACTGCGCCGCTGGACCGGCATGAAAGTGCTGGAGGAGGAGATGCCGGTCGGGGTCACGGTGGCCGCGATGGCGGCGGCCGACGTGGACACCGGCCTGTCCTCCGCCTGGTACGGGCCCGAGGGCGCCCTGATCGGCAACGACGAGGTCGCCGGATTCGTCGCACGGTCCGACGGCCGGCTGCGCGGGGTCGCGGGCGTCGACCTGACACGCCCCGTCGCGGCCGTGCGGGAACTGCGGCGGGCCATCCAGGAGTTGGACTTCGTGGCCCTGAGGATCGTGCCGTGGCTCTGGCAACTGCCGCCCACCGACCGGCTCTACTACCCCCTGTACACCGCCTGCGTCGAGCTCGGCGTCCCCTTCTGCACACAGGTCGGGCACACCGGACCACTGCGCCCCTCCGAGACCGGCCGGCCCATTCCCTACATCGATCAGGTCGCGCTCGACTTCCCCGAACTGACCATCGTCTGCGGACACATCGGCTACCCCTGGACCACGGAGATGATCGCGGTCGCCGACAAGCACGCGAACGTGTACATCGACACCAGCGCCTACACCGTCCGCCGCTATCCCCCGGAACTGGTCACCTATCTGCGCGGCCGGGGACGGCGGAAGGTCCTCTTCGGCTCCAACTACCCGATGATCGAACCGAGTCGGGCGCTGGAACACCTCGACGAGCTGGGCCTGGACGAAGAGGCCACCGCCCTGTTCCTGTCGGGCAACGCACGGCGCGTCTTCCGCCTTCCCGATCATTCGTAGATGCTGGGGCCGGAACAGCGTTCGACCTTGAGGTGAGGGCAGCCCGGCCATGGCTTTTCAGATCAGCGCGACCAACCCGGAGCATCCCGCGCTCCTGCTCGAACTGCCGTGGCAGCTGCCCCTGGAGGAATGGCCCGAGCACCATCTCGTACCGCTGCCGCGCGGCATCTCCCGGCACGTGGTGCGCTACGCGCGCGCCGGCGACGAGGTGGTGGCCGTCAAGGAACTCGCCGAGCGACCGGCGGTGCGCGAGTACGAGCTGCTGCTCGGCCTGGACCGCCTCAGGATCCCAGCGGTCGACCCGCTCGCCGTGGTCACCGGCCGCACCGACCCGGCCGGAGAGCCGCTGGAGTGCGTGCTGATCACCCGGCACCTGGGCGGCTCGCTGCCGTACCGCTCGATGTTCGAGACGACCATGCGGCCCGCCACCATGCACCGGCTGATGGACGCGCTGGCCGTCCTGCTGGTGCGGCTGCACCTGGCCGGCTTCGCCTGGGGTGACTGCTCGCTGTCCAACACGCTGTTCCGGCGCGACGCGGGAGCGTACGCCGCGTACCTCGTGGACGCCGAGACCGGCGATCTGCGCCCGCGGCTCAGCACCGGTCAGCGGGAGTACGACCTCGATCTCGCCCGGGTGAACATCAGCGGCGAGCTGCTGGACCTGGAGGCGGCCGGAGCCCTGCACCCCTCGGTGGACCCCATCGAGTTCGGCCAGGAGATCTGCTCACGCTACCGGGGCCTGTGGGAGGAGCTGACCCGCACCTCCGTCTACCCCGCGGGCAAGTACCACTACATCGACCGTCGCATACGCCGCCTCAACGACCTCGGCTTCGATGTCGCAGAGATGCAGATCGCGAGCTCCTCCAACGGCGACACGGTCACCTTCGTGCCCAAGGTCGTCGACGCGGGCCATCACCAGCGCCAGCTGCTGCGGCTGACCGGTCTCGACACCGAGGAGAACCAGGCACGCCGGCTCCTGAACGACCTGGAGAGCTGGATGGCCACCCAGGACGACTACGCACCCGGCGGCCCTCCCGCGGGCTCCCGGCCCGCTTCGGGCGGAGAACACCCCCGTGCCGCCCGGCCGGAGGTCCTCGCCCACCGCTGGGTGCGGGACGTGTTCCGGCCGACGGTCCGGGCGGTGCCCCCGGACCTGCGCGGATCGATGGACCCGGCCGAGCTCTACCACGAGCTCCTCGAACACCGCTGGTTCCTGTCCGAGCGCGCGCAGCACGACATCGGCCTGGAGACGGCGGTCGAGGACTACGCCACGAACATCCTCTCCAAGGTCCGCGACCCCCTGCCGGCACCCTCGGAAGCGCCGGAGCCGGCCCACGCGTACCCGGTTCCCGAGCAAAGGTGACCGATCGTACATACGATTGGCTCTGTACCTGCCCTGCGGCGCCGCGCGGCGTCCGCTCGGCCGGAACGCAACTGACCTGCTCGGGGTGGGAGAGGTATGACCCAGGCCGCCAGTCCGGCGCGGACCGTCATTCTGACCGTCGACGACGACCCCGGAGTGTCGCGCGCCGTCGCGCGTGACCTCAGGCGCCGCTACGGCGAGGCGCACCGGATCGTGCGCGCCGAGTCCGGGGAGACGGCTCTCGACGCGCTGCGCGAGCTGAAGCTGCGCGGTGATCAGGTGGCGGTCATCCTCGCCGATTACCGGATGCCGCAGATGAACGGCATCGAGTTCCTGGAGCAGGCCCTCGACGTGTACCCGGGTGCGCGCCGGGTGCTGCTGACCGCGTACGCGGACACCAACGCGGCGATCGACGCGATCAACGTGATCGACCTCGACCACTACCTGCTCAAGCCCTGGGATCCGCCGGAGGAGAAGCTCTATCCGGTCGTCGACGATCTCCTGGACGCGTGGCGGGCCAGCGACTACCGGCCCGTGGGGGCCTGCAAGGTGGTCGGGCACCGGTGGTCGGCGCGTTCGTCGGGCGTACGGGAGTTCCTGGCCCGCAACCAGGTGCCCTACCGCTGGTACTCGTCCGACACACCTGAGGGACGGCGCCTGCTGAGCGCCGCGGGGCAGGACGGACAGCGGCTGCCGCTGGTGGTCACCCCGGACGGCACGCCGCTCGTCGAGCCCGACGACCCCGCCATCGCGGCGCATGTCGGGCTCGCCACGACGCCCACCTCGGAGTTCTACGACCTGGTCGTCATCGGCGGCGGTCCCGCCGGGCTCGGTGCCGCCGTCTACGGCGCGTCCGAGGGCCTGCGCACCGTGCTCGTGGAACGGTCCGCGACCGGCGGACAGGCGGGCCAGAGTTCACGGATCGAGAACTATCTCGGCTTCCCCGACGGCGTCTCCGGGGGGCAGCTCACCGAACGGGCACGGCGGCAGGCGGCCAAGTTCGGCGCCGAGATCCTCACCGCGCGCGAGGTGACGGGACTGGAGGTGACCGGGGCCTCGCGCACGATCCGCTTCTCGGACGGCTCCGCGATCTCCGCGCACGCGGTGATCCTCGCGACCGGTGTCTCGTACCGGCAGCTGGAGGCGCCCGGCCTGGCCGATCTGACGGGCTGCGGCGTCTTCTACGGCTCGGCGCTGACCGAGGCGGCGGCGTGCCAGGGCCATGACGTGTACATCGTGGGCGGGGCGAACTCGGCCGGTCAGGCCGCGATGTATCTGGCGCGGGGCGCGAAGTCCGTCACCATCCTGGTGCGCGGCTCCTCGCTGTCCGCCTCGATGTCGCACTATCTGATCGAGCAGATCGGTGAGGCGCCGAACATCTCGGTCCGCACCGGCACGGTCGTGGAGTCCGCGCACGGCAGCGACCACCTGGAGCAGCTGACCCTGCGCGATGTGGAGAGCGGCCACACCGAACTCGTCGACGCGCAGTGGATGTTCCTGTTCATCGGCGCGGCCCCGCTCACCGACTGGCTGGAGGGCACGGTGCTCCGGGACAGCCGCGGATTCATCATGGCGGGCCCGGACATGACGCCCGACGGGCAGCCGCCCCGGGACTGGGAGCTGGACCGGCCTCCGTACCACCTGGAAACCAACGTGCCCGGTGTGTTCGTGGCCGGGGACGCGCGCGCCGAGTCGGCGAAGCGGGTCGCGTCCGCGGTCGGAGAGGGAGCCATGGCCGTCATGCTCGTCCACCGTTATCTGGAGCAGTCGTGAGCGGGCAGGCGGTGCCGTGCGACGCGGCGGAGCTCAGCACGCTCTTCCTGTTCGAGAAGCTCGACACCGACCAGCTGGACCGGCTGTGCAGCGAGGGCCGGACGGAGCAGTTCGATCCCGGGCCCGTCTACACGGAGGGTGAACCGGCCACCTGCTTCTACGTGCTCCTCGAAGGCACGGTGGTGATGTCGCGCCGGGTCGGCGCGGACGACGTCGAGATCAGCCGCACCTCGAAGCGCGGGGTGTACGCGGGTGCCATGCAGGCGTACCTCAGCGGCCCGGCCGACGTGCAGTACAAGGGTTCCATGCGGGTCACCGAGCCCTCACGGTTCTTCGTCCTGCCCGCGGCGACGTTCGCCGCCATCCTGCGGGACTGGTTCCCGATGGCCGTCCATCTGCTGGAGGGCATGTTCTTCGGCAGTCAGAACACCCAGCGGACGATCGGGCAGCGCGAGCGGCTGCTGGCGCTCGGCTCGCTGTCCGCCGGCCTCACGCACGAGCTCAACAACCCGGCCGCGGCGGCCGTGCGGGCCACCTCCGCGCTGCGCGACCGGGTGGCCCACATGCGGCAGAAACTGGGGGTGATCGCGGCGGGACCGTATGCGCGCGACACCCTGGAGACGCTGGTCGAGATCCAGGAGCGGACCGCCGAACAGGTCGCCAAGGCGACGCCGCTGAGCCCGCTGGAGGCCTCCGACCGGGAGGACGCGCTCGCCGACTGGCTCGACGACCACGACATCGCGGGCGGCTGGCAGCTGGCACCGACGTTCGTGCAGGCGGGGCTCGACACCGACTGGCTGGACCAGGTCGCGGCGGCCGTGGACGGGCCGACCCTCGAAGGCGCCGTCCGGTGGCTGAACTACACGGTCGAGACCGAGCTGCTCATGAACGAGATCGAGGACTCCACGACCCGTATCTCACACCTCGTGGACGCGGCGAAGCAGTACTCGCAGCTCGACCGCGCGCCCTACCAGGTCGCCGATATGCACGATCTGCTCGACAGCACCCTGATGATGCTCTCCGGGAAGATGGGCTCCGGGATCAAGGTCGTCAAGGAGTACGACCGTACGCTGCCCAGGATCCCCGCCTATCCGAGCGAGCTGAACCAGGTGTGGACGAACCTCATCGACAACGCCGTCGCGGCGATGGACGGCGAGGGGACGCTGACGGTGCGCACCGCGCTCGACGGCGACCATGTGCTGGTGGAGTTCCGCGACACCGGTTCCGGCGTGTCCGAGGAGATCCGCGACCGGATCTTCGACCCGTTCTTCACCACCAAACCGGTGGGAGAGGGCACCGGTCTCGGCCTGGACATCTCCTGGCGGATCGTCGTCAACAAGCATCACGGAAGCCTTCAGGTGCGTTCCGTGCCCGGCGACACCCGCTTCCAGGTACGCCTCCCCCTGACCGTCACGGACACCTCCGAGGAGCCGTCATGACCACGCCGAACGGTATCGACCCCTCCGTGCCGCCGAGCGGCACCGGCTGCACCGAGTGCGACGCCGCCGGCGGATGGTGGTTCCATCTGCGGCGCTGCACCCAGTGCGGTCACATCGGCTGCTGCGACGACTCCCCGTCGAAGCACGCCACCTCCCACGCGCAGAGCACCGGGCACCCGATCATCCAGAGTTTCGAACCGGGCGAGAACTGGTTCTGGGACTACGACACCTCGGAGCTGTACGAAGCGGGTCCCGAGCTCGCTCCTCCGGAGAGCCATCCGCTGGACCAGCCCGCACCCGGCCCGGCGGGGCGCGTTCCGGCCAACTGGGCCGAGACACTGCGCTGAGGCGTCGGGCTGGAGCTCGGGCTCACAGCACCGTGCTGCCGTACATCTCGCCGAGTGGTTCGGCGAGCAGTTCGACGCGAGCCCCGTCGGGGTCCAGGAAGTAGATCGAGGTACCGCTCTCCTCCGTGTACTCGACCCCGGCGGCGTCGAGTCGCTCGCGCATGCCGCGCCAGGTGACGGGGTCGACCGAGATGGCGAGGTGGTGCAGCCCGCCGAGGACCTCCGCGTAGGGGCCGAGGTCGAGGCCGGGGAAGTCGAAGAAGGCGAGCAGGTTGCCGTTGCCGAGGTCGAAGAAGAAGTGGGTCGAGCCCTTGTAGTCCCGGTTCTCGATCATCTCGGTGAGGGGAAATCCCAGGACGCCCTGGTAGAACCGTACGGTCCGCTCCACGTCCGAGGACAGCAGCGCGACATGGTGCACACCGCGGGCCGTGCTCGCCGGCCTCTCCGGCTTCAGATGGGCGCCCCTGATCCGCCGACGCTCCGCTTCGATCGCTGTCAGGTCCATCGCACCCATCACGGTCTCCTCACCCAGAGAAGTGGCGACGCCGGTCGGTACCGACATATTCGGCACCGCTGTCCTCAGTAGTCAACTTGACCCGGCCCTGAAGGACCGGGCTTGGAGGTAGTGTCCAGCTGGCTGCTGGGGTGGACTCCTCCGTCCGGACACCCCTATGGGGTGGCAGGGACGCGTGACTCACGCCCCGCGTTCCACACGCTCTCGCCGCGTCGGGCGATGTTGTGGGAAGCATTCCGGTCGGCGTGGGCAACGACCCCGCACCCCCGGCAGATGAATAGCCCCTGGTCGACACGGTTTCGCTTGTCGACGTGGCCGCACTCGGCGCATGTCTGCGACGTGTACGCGGGATCAACGAAGACCAGGGGCACCCCGGCCCGCTTGGCCTTGTAGACGATGAAGTCTGCGAGCTGGGCGAATGCCCAGGAGTGGAGTGCGACCCGTTGGGGCTTGCGGAGCCGTACCCTCTGCCGGATTCCCTTGAGTTGTTCCAGGGAGATCCCGGCCGAGGTGCGTTCAGCCTCGGTCACGATCGTCTTGGCAATGAGGTGGTTGGCGTTCTTGACATGCCGCTGTTCGCGGCGTGAGCGCTCCTTCAACCGGCGCCTGGCGCTCTGGTGCGCTTCTTCTGGAGCTTGGCCCGCAGGGCAAGCTGTCGCTTGCGGTACCGGTTCAGAGCGCGCCCGGCAGCCTGGTAGCCGGTGGAGGTGGTGGCGATGTTGGCGATGTTGGCGATACCGAGGTCCACGCCGATGAAGGAGTCCGGCTCGTAGGGGGCTGCCTCGGGGATCTCGCAGGTGGCGATCAGGTAGAAGCTGCCGTCCCGCTCGATCAGGTCGGACTCAACCTTGCGGTACTGCTGGAGCGTTTTGAGCGCATCCTGCGAGCACGCGAAGCGCACTCCCTTGATCCGGCCTGCGGTAGTCCAGACGGAGACCGTTCGCTGGTCGTACTGCCAGCTCAGACAGCGGTCGTCATACGGCTGCGCGGCCTCGGGGCGAAAGGTGATCGGCTTGGACTCGGCCTTGCGGCGGCGCTTGGAGCCCTCCTTGCCGAGATTCCCGGCCCGGATGTTGGCCTTGAGCGTGGTGTACGAGTCACGCACCTTCTTGATCACGTGTTGCGCCGCCTGCGCCCCGAGCCCGGAGGCTTTGAGGTGCGGGTACGTGTGCCTGCGCAGCTCGTACTCAC
>NZ_JBSFYW010000059.1:0-54313 GCF_053599975.1 Streptomyces sp. NPDC005141
TCGCCGCTGGATCAGACGTGGGCTACCTGTGCGAACTGCTGCTCGATCCGAACGTAAGCGACGGACATTGGGATGTACCGGCACGGCCCCTCCCGCGCGCGGACGGCTGCGGGTGCGCTGTGGTGAGAGTCAGCCCCTCCGGCGTTTGAGGAGCGGGGGCTGGGGCGGGAAGCCCCAGGGGTGGGAAGGGTAGGGGCGGAGGGGGCGAAAGACGGTTTTGGGCGGGCGCCCGTGCCGGGGAGGGGGAGGGGCAGCCCCGGGGTGCGGGGAGCCGGCTGAGCCGAGCGGGGGCTGGGGTGGGCCCTGGACTATTGCATGCGTGTGCATATATTGTGTACGCGTGTAATTGACGGCGTGCGACTCCAGGGGGAACCATGACCCGCCATTTCCTGTTCCTGCTCGGCAGCAGCCGCACCGGTGGCAACACCGAACTGCTGGCCCGCAAGGCCGCCGAACAGCTGCCCGCCGATGTCGAGCAGCGCTGGCTGAGCCTGGCCGAACACCCGCTCCCCGACTTCGTGGACCTGCGCCGCGACAGCGACCATGTGCGTCCTCCCGCCGGAAGCACCCCGGGCATGCTGCTCGACGCCACGCTCGCGGCCACCGACATCGTGATCGCGTCCCCGCTGTACTGGTACTCGGTGTCCGGACTGACCAAGCGCTACCTGGACTACTGGTCGGGGTGGCTGCGCACGCCCGGTATCGACTTCAAGGCCACCATGGCCGGTCGCACCCTCTGGGGCGTCACCGCGCTCGCGCACGAGGAACAGGAGGTCGCCGACCCGCTGACCGGCACGCTGAACCACTCGGCGGCCTACATGAAGATGCGCTTCGGCGGGGTCCTGCTCGGCAACGGCAGCGGGCGCGGCGACGTCCTGAACGACCCCGAGGCACTGGCCCGGGCGAAGACCTTCTTCGCGGCACAGGAACCGCCGCTCGCCCGCTTCCCGTACGAGGCCTGAGGCGCCCTCGTCTAGGCGTTGACGTCCTTCGCCGTGAACCGCGCCCACGCCGCCGACCCGAACACGGCGGCGTACAGACCCTGGAGGCCGAGGTTGTGGACCAGGTCGTCCCAGTAGACCGGGTCGCGCATGAGGTCGGCGAAGGACAGCCAGTAGTGGGAGAAGAAGTACGGCTGGAGCGCGTGCAGCTGGGGGATCTGGTCGAGGATCTGGACGGTGATGAGGAGGCCGACCGTCGTCGCCATGGCCGCGATGCCGCTGTTGGTGAGGGTGGAGACGAACAGGCCGAGTGCCGCGACGCCGGTCAGTGACGCGGCCACGACGAGAGCGATGAGCAGCGCGCGGCCGAGTCCCTCGGCGAAGGTGATGCGGGTCCCGGAGATGGTGGTCAGCTCGCCCAGCGGGAACAGCAGGGCGCCCACCAGGAGTGCCGAGAGTGCCACCACCAGGGTCGCGACCAGGCAGAACGTCATCGTCGTCGCATACTTCGTGAGCAGCAGCCGGGTGCGGCCGGCGGGCGCGACGAGGAGATAGCGCAGAGTCCCCGCGTTGGCCTCGCCGGCGATCGCGTCGCCCGCGATGACGCCGATCGCCATCGGCAGGAAGAACGGGAGTGTCGCTGCCAGCGCGGTGAACACGAGGAACAGGCCGTTGTTGGTGATCTGCGCGATGAACGCGGGGCCCTCACCGCCGCCACCGCCCGCGCCCGAACCGTCGCCCGTCTCGATCTTGATGGCGATGCCGATGAGGATCGGCACGGCCGCGAGCACGCCGAGCAGCGCGATCGTCCGCCAGCGCCGGAAGGTCGTGACGAGCTCACTGCGGAAGAGCCCGAGTGTCCACAGCGGGCTCGGCGCACGGCCGGCCACCGCCCCCACGCGCAGCGTCTCAGCCCGCGACATCGAAGCCCTCCCCGGTCAGTGCCACGAAGGCGTCCTCCAGCGAGGCCCGTTCGACCCCGAAGCCACGGACCCGGACGCCCGCCGTGACCAACGCGGCATTCAGTTCAGCGAGTTCGCGGTCGGGCGGCTCCGCGGTCACGCCTGTCTCGGTCACGACGAGATCGGCGACGCCCTGTTCCTTGAGGACCCGGGCCGCGTCCCCCGCGTCCGGGGTGGTCACCACCAGCCGGCCCCGCGCACCCGCCGCGAGGTCCGCCACCGCGCCCTGGGTGATGAGCCGGCCCTGCGCCATCACGGCCGCGTGCGTGCAGACCTGCTCGATCTCGTCGAGGAGATGGGAGGAGAGGAAGACGGTCGTGCCGTCCGAGGCCAACTCGCGGACCAGTGAGCGGATTTCGCGCATGCCCTGGGGGTCGAGACCGTTGGTCGGCTCGTCCAGGACGAGCAGGCGGCGGGGCTGGAGCAGCGCGGCCGCGAGTCCGAGCCGCTGCTTCATTCCCAGGGAGTACGCCTTCGCCTTCTTGCCCGCGGCGGCGGTCAGCCCGACCCGGTCGAGGGCCGCCGCGACGCGTGTCCGCCGGGTCCGGGGATCGGCGGTCGGGTCGGCGGCGTCGTACCGGACGAGGTTGTCCCGCCCGGAGAGGAAGCCGTACAGGGCGGGACCCTCGATCAGCGCCCCGACGTGCGGGAGCACGGCCCGCGCGGACCGGGGCATGGGCTGCCCCAGCACGCGTGCCGTGCCCGAGGTCGGCTCGATCAGGCCCATCAGCATGCGGATGGTGGTGGTCTTGCCCGAGCCGTTCGGCCCGAGGAAGCCGAAGACGCTGCCCGCCGGGACGGTCAGGTCCAGGCCGTCGACGGCGAGCTGTCCGCCGCTGTAGCGCTTGCTCAGCGCGCGAGTGGCGATCACCGCGTCCTCGGTGGCCGGGGTGGGCGCGGTGCCGGTGCCTCCGGCTCGCCTCGCGGGTGCGGCGCCGCTTCCTTCCGCGGGCACGGAGCCGACGTCACCCGCTCCCCCGGCGGGCGCGGCTCCGGCGCCCTCCGGCTTCCGGGCAGGCGCCGTGCGGGCCCCGCCCGCCTGTTCGGCGGGCACGGCACCGCCCCCGGCCTGCGCCGGATCGGGCTCGACGGCGGACAGCTCCTCCATGGGCTCCCTCGGTTCGGCTCGCCTGGGGACCTACTGGGCCGCGTTGGCCGCCTTCACCAGCGCGTCCTTGGTGACGGCACCGGCGTACACCTTGCCGTCGTCCGTGATCAGCGCGTTGACCAGGCGGGTCGAGAAGACCGTGCCCGAGCCGAACTTGCCGGTGACGTGGTCGCCGAGGGAGTTCAGGAAGCCGTCGACGTCACTGTTGCCGGTCGAGCCGGACGTGCCGGTCGGCAGGCCCTGGCCGCCGGTCTCGAACTCGGCGATGGAGTTCCAGCCCTTGCCGATGGTCTTCAGGCCCTCGAGACCCCCGGCCAGACCTTCGTCGGCCTTCGGCCGCGCCTTCTCCTCGCCCTTCGGCTTGTCGCCGCGCAGGTCCTTCAGCCTGTCGCCCTTCACACCCTCGTGCTCGTCGCCCTCGGTGACCTTCGCACCCTTCGGCGGGGTGAAGGCGAAGGTGGACGCGGCCGGCTTGGAGAAGTCGACCCGGGTGAAACCCGCGTCGACGACGGCCGCGCCACCGCTCGCCGGGGTCAGCGTGAACTTCAGCGGCAGACCCGTCCTCGCGTCCACCGCGATGCTGATCGCGCCGACCGTGGAGCCGGACTGCTTGGGCTTGATGACGAGCCTGTAGGCGTCGCGGCCCGCGACGTGCGCGGTGCCGTCGACGGTCACTGAGGTCGTCTCGTCCACGGCCTTGAGGGCTTCGTCGGCGAAGTCCTTGGGGGTGGCCGGGACGTCCCGCGGCGCCTTCTCCCCGGCGCCCTCGGATTCGCCGGACGTCGCGTGGTAGACCTCGTTCGATTTGCTGTCGTACCCCCACACGTCCTTGCCATTGTGGATGAGGCTGTACTCGGCGGCACTGTCCAGGAGGGAGACCTTGCCCTTGTCCGGGCCGTCGGCGGCGACGCGCAGCGTGTGCGTGCCCGAGGCCAGTTCGAGGAGCTTGGACTGCGGGTCCGCGGAGGAGCCCCCGTCGCCTCGGGCGGCACCCGAGGCGAAGCTGCTCTCCAGGCCACCCAGGTTCGGCAGTCCGAGATCGGTGCTGATCTTGACCGTGCCGGACAGCTGCTGGACGTCCGACTTGGCGATCTTCTCGATGAGTTGCTGAGCGGTGACCTTCGGCAGGTCGGGGTCTCCGGAGTCGGCGAGCGCCGGGACGAGCCCGATCGTCGCCGCCGCCACCCCCACCACCGCGACCGGAACGACGTACCGCGCGGCCTTGCGTCGCCCGGCGCGCAGGTCGTCGGCGTCGGCGGCCTCTGCGGCCCTCGCGCTGTCGTCTTCGTACGGTGCCATGTGTGCCTTACCTCCGTCGTCGGCGGCGGCCCTACCGTCGTGCCCTGCTCCACCCCTAAGCCGCCATTCTCACCCGAACCGGTGAGGAGTGGTGTTCTCCATCTGACCAAATCGGCGGGATGGAAGCGTCACCCCCCGGACTCAACTCCGCGAGTCCTGCGGTATGACGTGAGAAGGCGGCGCCTCGCCCGACCCGTAGGGGTCGTGCCGGGCGGGGCGCCGCCCCGACCGCGCGCCGGGCCGGAACCGGCGGGATTCCGGCCCGGCGCTCGCCTCAGCGCTGCACGAACACATAGTCCGCCTGGTAGGGGACGCCCACGATGGTGCCCGGCGAGCAGGAGCCCGCCGGGGCGACGCCGCCCACGGTGTTCAGGCGCAGGATCTCCTGCGTGCCGGCCAGCAGGCCGTGGTGCCGGCCCGACGGGGTGGCCTTGAGGTCGAGCTCGGGGATGTTCGTTGCGCCGTTCGGGGTCTTCGCGATCAGCGCGCCGGTGACCGCGCTGCGGTCGGGCGCGACCCACTGCGGGGTACCGGAGTTGGGCTTCACGAAGGAGTGGGCGATGTGGCCGCCGAGCCGGGCCGCGACATCGCGCTGGGCGAAGGCGTAGCCGCCGCCCTCGGCCGGCTTGCACTCGTAGATCTGCTTGCCCTTGACCACGGACGCCTGGAAGTTGTGCAGGGCGTTCCTGAAGTCGAAGGTGTTCGTGACCTTGTGGAGCTGGCCGCGGACGGCCCCGCCGGGGAACTCGGCGGTGTGCAGATTGGCGTAGAACGAGCCGGGGTCGGTCCTCAGAGCGTCGAGCAGGGCCGCGTCCTCGACCTTGACGGTCCCGACGACGCTGTGGCCCTTGATCCGGTCGAGCAGCTTGCCGAAGTCGACCTTGACGCCGCCGTTGGCGCCCCTGGCGCCCTGGTGGATGTGGAGCAGGGTGGGCCTGCCGGTACCGCGCCAGGTCACGGCCACGGACACCTGGTCGCCCTTGACCTTGATGAACTCCAGCGCCGCGCCGTCCTTGTCGCCGACGGCGGGGCCGCCCTGGACGGGCACCTCGGCGGCGCCGCGCAGACTGGCGGCGAGGATGGTGCCGCCCGTGCCGCCCATGACTCCGTGCTGCGTGACGATGGTCCTGTCGTCGTGCCCGGAGTGGTTCGTACCGCTGTTCTCGCTGTGGCTCGTGCCGTTCTTCCCGCCGTGGCCGCCGTGGTCGGCGGCGACCGCCGGGATGACGGCGGCGGCGACACCGGCCGCCGCGGCGACCGCGACACCGGTCAGGATCAGGCTCTTGCGACGCGTCGTGAACGTGGCGTTCGATCCCATGATTCTGTTTTCTCCCCGTAACTGGGCCGACGCCCCCTGCGTCAGCTTCTGCGCATGGGTACGGACTGGATCCGATCCTGGACTCAATCCAAGAGTGTGACACCCGCCACATTCACAGAGCCGATCAAATCCGGCGTCGATTCGAGCAGAAAACGGCTTGAATCCGTACTTACGGGTGGCAGCGATCGGGATCGCCCAGAACTCCAGGGGGCGACGGATCGAGGGATCGAGGGATCACCATGCTCGCCATCAGGCACATCAGACACATCACGGGATACGCCGCCACGGGCGCCGCCGTCCTGGCGCTCACGCTCTCCGGATGCGGAGGCGGAGGCGGAAGTGGAAGCGGAGGGGGCGGCAGCGGGGACGGCTCGGCGAAGAGCACCGGCTCCACCGGGTCGGCGACGGCGACACTGACCACCGCCGAGGTCGGAAAACTGGGCACGGTCGTGACCGACAGCAAGGGGTACGTCCTCTACCGCTTCGACGCGGACTCGGCGAACCCGACCAGGGTCAGCTGTTACGACACCTGCGCCCAGGTCTGGCCGGCGGCCACGACCCAGGGCGGCGTGACCACCAAGGGCATCGACAAGAGTCTGGTCTCCACGGTGAAACGCACCGACGGCGGCACCCAACTGACCCTCGCCGGCTGGCCCCTCTACCGCTACGCCAAGGACGACGAGCCGAAGGAGGCCTACGGCCAGGGCGTGGACGGAACGTGGTTCGCCGTGACACCCACCGGAGCGAAGATCACCACACCGGCACCGGCATCCCCGGGCACGGGAGGAGGCGGCTACTGACGGCCGTCTCAGCCGGCCCGGTGCACCACGGCGTCCACCAGCTCGACCAGGGCGGCCTTCGCGTCGCACTCGCGCAGCGGGGCCAGCGCGGCCCGCGCGTCCTCCGCGTACCGCACGGTGTCCCTGCGCGCCTGCTCCAGCGCGGGGTGCTCCCGCAGCCGGGCCAGCGCCTCCGCGTGCCGCGCGTCGTCCGTCAGATCGGAGTCCAGCAGCTCGCACAGCGCGATGTCCTCGGCGAGCCCCAGCCGCTCGGCGCGCTCACGCAGCCGCAGCACCGGCAGCGTGGGAATGCCCTCGCGCAGATCGGTCCCCGGGGTCTTGCCGGACTCGTGCGAGTCGGACGCGATGTCGAGGACGTCGTCCGCGAGCTGGAAGGCGACGCCCAGCCGTTCGCCGTACTGCGTCAGCACGTCCACGACCGTCTCGTCGGCCCCCGACATCATCGCCCCGAACCGGCACGCGACGGCGACCAGCGAACCGGTCTTGCCGCTGAGCACGTCGAGGTAGTGATCGACCGGATCGCGCCCGTCGCGCGGCCCCGCGGTCTCCAGGATCTGCCCGGTCACGAGCCGCTCGAACGCCTCGGCCTGGATCCGGACGGCCTCGGGCCCGAGGTCGGCCAGGATGTACGAGGCGCGGGCGAAGAGGAAGTCACCCGTGAGGACGGCCACGGAATTGCCCCAGCGGGCGTTGGCGCTGTCCACCCCGCGCCGCACCTCGGCCTCGTCCATCACATCGTCGTGGTACAGCGTGGCGAGATGGGTCAGCTCGACGACGACGGCCGAGGGAACGACACCCGGCGCGTAGGGATCACCGAACTGCGCGGCGAGCGTCACGAGCAGCGGCCTGAACCGCTTCCCGCCGGCACGCACGAGGTGCTGGGCGGCTTCCGTGATGAAGGGGACCTCGCTCTTGGTGGCTTCGAGCAAACCCTCCTCGACAGCCGCCAATCCGGCCTGGACATCGGCTTCGAGAGCCTGGTCCCGCACGCTCAGCCCGAACGGCCCGACGACGGTCACGAGAGGTTCTCCTGTCTGCTGACGATCACATGGCGAACTCGGTCGATCATTCGGTCGATGACACGGTTTGTCGATGTGTCGCTGCCATCACTCAAGTCAGCGTATCCGGTCACGTTTCGATCACCACGAGCGCCCACCGTCCCCCGGCCGACTTCGCTCCGCCAGCAGGTATACGGGAGTACACCCGGAAGGCACACGGGAAGCACCTGCGTGCCCCAACGGCGGGTACCCCGACTCGCGGGCGCCACCCGACCACCGGCGGTATGTTCATGATCAGTAGATATGAACCGATACACGACGACATGCGAAGAAGCACCCGTAAGTGGTGACTGTGTCCTCTGGCTCCACCGAGAACGAGTCCGGCCCGGAGGTGACGGCCCTCATCCCCCGGCCGGGCCGCACGACGCACCCCGTCCTCTGAGATGCACCCCGTCCACTGAGGTGGCTCATGCACATCCGTACGTCCTTCCCCTACGAGACCACTCACGAGGACGTCCTCGTCCCTCTCTCGGACGGCACCCGTCTGTACGCCCGGATCTGGCGCCCGCTGACCGAGGAGCCCGTCCCGGCACTCCTGGAGTACAGCCCGTACCGCCTGACCGACTGGACGGCACCGCGCGACCGGCAGCGCCACCCCTGGTACGCCGGACACGGCTACGCCTCCGTCCGTGTGGACGTGCGCGGCCACGGCAACTCGGAGGGCATGCCGACGGACGAGTACTCCGAGACCGAGCCGGCCGACGGGGTGGAAGTGATCGCATGGCTGGCCGCCCAGCCCTGGTGCACCGGCAGGGTCGGCCTGTTCGGGATCTCCTGGGGCGGCTTCAACTCCCTCCAGATCGCGGCCCGCGCGCCCGAGCCGCTCAAGGCGGTCGTCACGGTCTGCTCGACGGACGACCGCTATGACAACGACGGGCACTACGCCGGAGGTTCCGTCCTCGCCGTCGACACGCACTCCTGGGCGGCCACCCTGCTCGCCTTCGCCGCCCGCCCGCCGGACCCGGTGCATGTGGGCGAGGTGATGTGGCGCGACATGTGGGTGAGGCGGCTGGAGGCGGTCGAGCCCGTCGTCCACACCTGGCTGGCGCACCAGACCCGGGACGCGTACTGGCGGCACGGCAGCGTCCGCGAGGACTACGGCTCGATCCGCGCGGCGGTCCTCGCGGTCGGCGGCTGGCACGACCCGTACCGCGACACGGTGCTGCGCCTGGTGGAGAGCCTGCCGCCGGATCGCGTACGAGGTCTCATCGGTCCCTGGTCACACCAGTACCCGGACCGGGGCCTGCCGCCCGGACCGGCGATCGGCTTCCTCCAGGAGACGCTCCGCTGGTGGGACCACTGGCTCCGGGACGAGGACACGGGCGCGCTCTCCGTCCCCCTCCTGCGCTCGTACGTGATGGACGCGCATCCTCCGGCGACCGTGTACGGGGAACTCCCCGGCCGCTGGGTCGGTGACCCGGCCTGGCCCTCACCCTCGGTGACCCCGATCACGTACGCGCTCCAGGGCACCCCGGTGCCGGTGCGGTCCCCGCAGCACACGGGGGTCGACGCGGGCCGCTTCTTCCCCCTCGGCAACGACGCCGACCTGCCGCCGGACCAGCGGGAGGAGGACGCCCGGTCGACCTGCTTCGAGTTCGAGGTACCGGCGGAGACCTGGGTGCTGGGCCGCCCGCGGGTCGATCTGCGGCTGACGCCCGCGTCGCCCAGGGGCCAGGTGATCGCCCGTCTCTGCGACGTGGCCCCCGACGGAGCGTCCACGCTCGTCACCCGAGGCGCCCTGAACCTGTCGGCGCGCCGAGGCCTCGACCGGACGGTTCCGGCGGAACCCGGCACCACGGAGAACGTGGCGTTCGACCTGAACGGCATCGGCTACGCGTTCCCGGCGGGCCACCGCATCCGCCTGAGCGTCTCCTCGACCTACTGGCCCTGGATCTGGCCCCAGCCGGGCTCGGAGGCGGGCTTCACCCTCGACCCCATCGGCAGCTCCCTCGAACTCCCCGTACGGACAAGGGAGTCGGACCTCTCCATCACCTTCGGGGAACCGGAGGAGGCGGAGCCCCTCGGCGTGGCCGTCTCCGAGACACTGGACGAACCCCGTCCGGAACGCCTGGTCCTGCGTGACGTGGCCGCGGACACCTGGCGCCTGGAGGTGGACCCGTGCCTCGGCGGCACCCGCGCGTATCCCGACGGCCTCGAATGCACGGAGGACGCCCGGGAGACGTACACGATCGACGCGTCCGACCCGCTGTCCGCCCACGCCCGCTCGACCTGGTCGATCCGTCTGCACCGCCCGGACCTGCCGTGGGACGCCCGCGTCGAGACGGCCTCCACCATCAGCTGCGACGCGCAGGATTTCATCACGTCCGACGAGGTCGTCTGCAAGGACGGTGACGAGGTCGTCTTCCACCGGACCTGGGAGAAGAGAATCCCGCGCACAACCGGCTGACCTCGGGCCGCACGGGGGCGGGAGCCCACGCCCGTACCGTCGGCCGACAGGGCTCGCGGGAGCGGGAGTTCACCCCTGAGGACCACTGACGCGCCGCGCGTCCCGAGCCGGACGCGCCGTTCGTCCCGGCCCCGGAAGCGCTGCTCGTCCCGGCCCCGGAAGCGCTGCCCGTCCCAGCCCCGGACGCGCCGCCCGTCCCGGCCCGGTCCGCCCGGCGTCCCGACGCCGGCATCCGGCGCATGCGCCGAACACCCGCGCCACGGGCCGCACTTCACCCCGCGCTCGCCCCGGCTCGGCCCACGCCCGGCCTGGTCCGACCCACGGCCGTCGCGGCCCGGCCTGCGCCGGGCCCGCACCTCGGCCCGGCACGGGGCACTTCCCTCGCGATCCTCACGGCCCGAATCCCTCTGCCTGGGGGTTCTCTTGCCGCCCTCCGGGAACGCGGCGCCCTTGATCGCCGGAAGCACAATGCCCGAGTTGCCCGGCATGCCGCCTTGATGACCCTTGGTCTCGTGAATTGAGTCACGCGAGAGCCCGGGCGTCACCCCACCCCATCACCCCGCCAACCCATTTGCTAAAGGCAAGTTGAGGATTCAATTCCGCTCTAATCGGACGTTTCCCCCTCGCCCCAAACAGGCGAAATCGATCTTCACGACCAAATCCGGCCTTGTTCCGGACATGTGCTCTCGCATACGTTCTCGTCGATCCCGGGCGGATCGCCGAATCCTGCCGCCGCCCGGCTACCCACCCACGCACGGCAGGAGCGGGGGACCCACAGGTAAGCCGCCGATCCGGACACCGGACCGGCTAGGGGTGAAGCCGCGCCCATAACGCGGCCGGGCATCTCCCGCCCGAACCCGACAGCTCACCTCGCAGGCGTCGGAGAGGACATTCGTCATGCCCGCACGAGGCAAGCACCGCCGCACGAAGACCAACGTCATCACCCGGGGCATGATCGCCGCCGGAACGGGCGGCATCGCCCTCGCCCTGCCGCTCGTGAGCGCGACCGGCGCCCACGCGGCGACCCCGGCTCAGGCCCCCCAGCTCACGAAGGCCGCCAAGACCGCCGTGGTCCCCAACGTCCAGCTCATCACCTACAAGGTGGTCGCGGGCGACACCCTGTCCAAGGTGGCGCAGAAGCACCCCGAGAGCGGCGGCTGGAAGAAGCTGTACAAGGCGAACCGCGCGGTCATCGGCGACAACCCCGCCCTGATCCGCCCGGGCCTGAAGCTCACCGTGGGCACGAAGACGCTGAAGTCGACGGCGGTCAAGACGGCGAAGGCGACCCCGGCCGTCGCCAAGTCCTCCGCGACCACCGCCACCCAGGCGTCCGCCAAGACGTACACGAACAACCTCGACGGCTGGATCAAGGAATCCCTGGACATCATGGCGGAGAAGGGCATCCCGGGCAGCTATGACGGCATCTACCGCAACGTGATGCGCGAGTCCTCCGGCAACCCGCTGGCCATCAACAACTGGGACTCCAACGCCGTCGCGGGCACCCCCTCCAAAGGTCTGCTCCAGGTCATCGACCCCACGTTCCGGGCCTTCCACGTCCCCGGCACGTCGATGGACCCCTACGACCCGGTCGCGAACATCACCGCGGCCTGCAACTACGCGGCCAAGACCTACGGCTCCATCGACAACGTCAACGGCGCCTACTGATCACACCCTCACCATCACCCGCCGGCGGCACCTTCTCGGTCCGCCGGCGGGCGCGTTGCCTGTCGAGTTCCTCGCCTGACCGATCCCTGGAACAGGCAGACCCCCTGAAGCAGGTGGATCCTGAAGCAGACGGCTCCCTGCAACAGGCAACCGGTCCCTAGAAGCCGAAGAGGCGTTCCAGGACGACCGCGATTCCGTCGTCCTCGTTCGACAGGGTGACCTCGTCGGCCACCGCCTTGAGTTCCGGATGGGCGTTGGCCATCGCCACACCACGGGCGGCCCAGTCGAACATCGGGATGTCATTGGGCATGTCGCCGAAAGCGAGCGTCGCGCCCGGAGTGAGGCCGAGGTGCGCCGCCGCGAGAGCGAGGCCCGTCGCCTTGGTCACCCCGCATGGCTGGAGTTCGACGGTGCCCGGCCCGGACATGGTGACCGTCGCCAGCGAACCGACCACGCCCCGCGCCGCGGACGCCAACTCGTCGTCGGACAAGGACGGGTGACGGAGCAGCACCTTGCTGATCGGCTCCGACCAGAGGTCGTCCCGTCGCCGCACCCGCACCGCCGGCAGGGTCGGATGCGGCATCACATATCCCGGCTCGATGAGCGTCAGACCGTCCACGCCGTCCTGGTCCACCGCCGCGTACAGCAGCCCGACCTCCGCCTCGATCTTGCCGAGCGCCGTCTCCGCCAGTTCCCTGTCCAGGGTCACCGACCACAGCATCCGGTCCGCCCCGGCGTCGTACAACTGGGCCCCCTGTCCGCACACCGCCAGCCCCTCACCCCCGAGTTCGTCGAGGAGCGGTCGCACGCGCGGCGCGGGGCGGCCCGTCACCACGAGGTGCTGGGCACCCGCCTGGGCCACCTTCGCCAACGCGGCCCGCGACCGGTCGGAGAGGGTGTCGTCGCCGCGCAGCAGCGTTCCGTCCAGGTCAGTGGCGATGAGTGAATATGCAGTCGGAGCGGCCATGATCCGAAGAATACGGATCGAACGACTCATCGGCCCGGCGTGAACCGGACGACGTCCGGTATCCCGTCAGCAACGCCGTTCACCGTACGGTGGTTAGCGCGTTGCGACCGCTTCGGATCATGCAAGGTCCACTTCCGCCCACACCGACTTTCCCGCACATGACCCATCACAACACCCCAACACCCCACCGGCGCACGGCAGCAGGCCGACCCGACGACGCGCACACCATTCCAGGAATCGCCGACCACCATCGACAAGTCCGGGGAGAGCAATGTCCCTTGAGCCCTCAGCGCGGGTTCCTCGCCCTTCCGGCGCGGTGACCCCCTTCCGGCAACACCTCCGCAGCGCTGCCGAAGCCGTGATCCGGCGCTTCCCCGAATCCCTCCGGTCCGAGATCTACACCCTGTCCTTCCGGATCTGGCGGATCGACGGCGACGACCGCCACCCGTACGTGGCCATCGGCTACAACACCGAGACCCAGTACGAGCGGGAGACCTACCCGGAGGACCCGGGCGAGGCCCGCTGGAACTACGCCCTGTGGCTGCTGGACGGCTTCGAGATGCTGGGCAACATCCCCGAAGACCCTGCCGGAAGTCCTCTCTACGTGGACGAGGTCAAAGAAATGGGGATCTGGTTCGACGGTGACCACGACCTCCTCACCATGGATCTTCCGGAGGAAGAGGAGGACGAACTGGACGCCAGGTCCGACCTTCTCCGGCTCCACTTCTACGACGCCGTCATCGACCTCGCCCGCCACCTCCACGCCACGGGCCACTTGGTGGAGATCTTCGGCCGCGCCCTCCCCGTCGTCGTCTTCGACATGGACTGCCCGGGGTGGGAGATCGAGGCCACCCGGGCCGCCAACCCACCCGAGCAGATTGCGGACTTCATGGCCTGGCAACAGGGCGCCATCTACGAGAGCGCGCCGAGAACGGAGGAATTCCTGATCCTTCTCGACGCGGAGTGGCTCGACTACTTCCGTGCCATGACCAACGTACTCGTGACCCGCTTCGGCATCCCCCACGCGGAGTCCGTCGCCAGGATCAACGAACGCTACGCGGCGGCGGAGCTCAAGCCCATGGGAGAGGACCTGCTGGGGCACGAACTCCCCGAGTTCTGGGCGTACGGCCTCTACTTCGAACCCGACTCCAGGGGCATGCTGCCCTCGGGCTCCCCCGAATCCGACGGCGACCTCCACGCGTGGGCCGTTCGCCCCGCCCCACCCCGCGACTCGGCCGCCTGGACCCTCCCGGAGGAGCGCTGACGGAAGAGCACTGATCGAAGAGCACTGACGGAGGAGCACTGACGACTGAGGCGGCCGGCTCGGCGGCCGGACGCAGCCCCTCGGCCCCGGTCGGCGGCCGCCCGCACCGCCGACCACCCGCACCGCCGGTGATCATCACCGTCGGCTGTCATCACCACCGACCACCGCGCCCTCGGCTGCCATCCCTCACCCGTGTGCGGCCACCAGATGCCTGGTCAACCGCGGTGAGGCGAACTCCGTCCCGCACACGAACCGCATCACCGGTCCGTACGAGGCCGCCGCCGGCAGCCCTGTGAAGTACAGCCCGGGCGCGGAGGACCGATAGCCGGCACCGAGCTTCGGTGTACCGCGGCTCACCGCCAGCTCCGCGCGGAGCTCGTGCCCGAGGAAGCCCATCGCGGCGATGTCGACGCGGTAGCCGGTCGCGGCGATGACGTGATCGGCGGACAGCTCGTCCACCCGGCCGCCGTGGGGCTGCACGGTGAGGACGGGTGCGCCGTCGGTGACGGCGGCACGGACGATCCGCCGGACCTCATGGACCGCGACCTTGCCCTCGAAACGGTCCCGGAGCCACCAGGCGCCGAGGGGACCGAGCACACGGCGGACCAGGTAGTGCCGGGCCTGGGCGGGCAGATAGCGGTAGGGCTGCGGGTAGTAGCTGAGCGCCCACAGGGACCAGGCGCGCCCGAACGGCGACTCGGGGCGCAACTTGGGCTGGTTCCACGGCGGCGCTCCGAAGTCGACGGCACCCTTGCCCCGGGACACCACCCGCACCTGCGCGCCGGCCTCCGCCGCGAGCGCCGCCGTCTCCAGAGCGGACTGCCCCGCGCCGACGATTATCAGCTCCTTGCCGGAGAAGCGGCTCAGGTCGTGCTGCTGCGAGCTGTGCGAGACCGGGCCGGTCGGCGTGGGTCCGTCGGGCGCCGCACCCGCGAGCTCGGGAGGCAGATGAGCGAGCCCGGACAGTCCGGTGGCCACCACGACCGCCCGCGCGGTGAACGACTCTCCCGAATCCAGCTTGAGTTCGAACCCGTCGGACCGGCCGGCCCCCTCCCGGCCGCCCTTCCGGTCGATCGACACGACCCGCACACGCTCCAGCTCGGGCACGAGCTTCTGCTGGAACCACTCCCCGTACGCGATGAACGTCTCGACCGGGATGATGTCCTCGTCGGTGACCAGGCGACGTATCCCCGCCGCGTCGCAGTAGTCGGCGAGTGTGTGTCCGCGCTGCGGGGCGTCGATGTTGGAGGCGACCGGAGTCGACTTGAGAAGCATTCCCTCGGGCATGTGATCGCGCCAGCTCACCATGGGCTCGCCGAAGACACGCACCGGGACTCCACGCGCCCGCAGATGGGCGGCGGTGGACAGGCCGAACGGCCCCGCACCGATGACTGCTACCGGATGAATCACGAAGTCCCTCCCCAGGACGTACTACGCCTACTTCGCGGTGGAACTGTTGGTGCTGCCGCGGCGGTTGGTCCGCCACAGCTGATAGAGATGCTTCGCGCCCGGCCGCACGAGGCGCGCCAGCATCATGAAGAACGGCCGCAGGTCGTCACCCGCGAGCCATGCCAGCTCCGTGCCGCTCGCGCGGGTCGGCGCGTGCGGTGTCGTATAGCCGCTGCGCCGGTAGGCGAGCAGGGCCGGCAGATCGATGTTCTCCACGATGTACCGGTGACCGGCCCGCTGTTCCCCCTCCGGAACGGCGCATCCGGTCAGGTCCGCGTGCATGGCACGGACGACGTCGATCCCCGACTCGTTCTCGAAGAGCCGGAACTGCGCGCCCATGCGTGGGTTGAAGTCGAGGAGCTTGTACTGACCGTCGCGGCGGTCGAATCGCAGGTCGAGGTCGATGATTCCGCTGAAGCCGATCTGTTTGATGAAACGCGCGGCGAGGTCGGCGAGTTCCGGATTGTCGACGACGTACGCGTTCGCCGTCATGCCCGCGTGCGGCGGCCAGGAGCGGACCTTCACCCCGGTGAACATCGCGAGCGGTGTCGAGTCCGCGTCGAAGTACGCGTGCACGATCCAGTCCTCCGCCTCCTCCCTCGGCAGGTACTCCTGGAGGATCACACCGGGCTGCGGACCCCAGTCCCTGGCGAGGGCGAGCAGCCCCTCGCGGGTCGCGATCCTCGTCGTGCCGTTCACGGCGGGCCGGCTGCGGCGCACGAACGCCTCGCGGTTCTTGGCGACGAGCGGGAAGCCGGCTTTCTCGGCGAACGCCTCGATCTCCTCGTACGACTGCGGAAAGGCCGTCGCGGGGCTGGGTATGCCGTGCTCCACACACAGTTCGTGCAGCCCCTGCTTGCTGGCCAGCCGGCGGGGGAGTTTGGCGTCCACGCGCGGGAAGAGGAAGGGGCCGGCCAGTTCCTCCTGGTGCTCGGCGATCAGTACGGCGGCCTCTTCGTCCGTCGGGACGAGGACCGTGGGCCGGCCGATGCGCCGGCCGATGCGCAGCAGTCCCTCGACGAGCCGCTCGGGTTCCTCCGTCCCGGTGGTCGGCCACACGAAGGCACGGCGCAGATAACGCGAACTCGCGGCCGGTGTGTAGCGGTCCTCGGTTATCGCGTACATCGGAATGCCGAGTCGGCCCAGACTCCGTATGGCGCCCACGCCGCCGTGGTGCAGCGGGTAGTCGCCGAACTTCACGATGAGGCCCGGAACTTCCCGGTCGACGTCGGCAGGCACACTCCTGGAACTCCTGGCCACGGGTCCCCCCACATGTCCCCCTACGGACCGGACCCACCCCGTCCGTGTCCCCCAAAGGACGCTAAGCCGGAATTGCCACGTCCGACAAGGTCAATTCGGACATTGCAAACTCTTTAGGCACTGCCACAGCATGGTCACTCCCCCGTAACGTGTGCCCCGACCACATGAAACGCGTGGAACGCATGGATCACATGGCGAGTACGAATCCGAAAGCGAGGCACCAACAGATGCCCCCCTTCGATGTCCCCGAGGGCGATCCCTTCGGCCCGCACAACCTGCCGTACGGCGTGTTCTCCCCGACCGGCCCGGACGGCGACCCCGAGCGGCGCGTCGGCGTACGGCTCGGCGACCATGTCCTCGACGCGGGCGCCGCGGCCCGGGCACTCGGCTCCCCGTACGCTGGGCTGCTCGCGCAGCCGACCCTCGATCCGTTGCTCGCGGCGGGCCGCACCGCCTGGTCCGACGTCCGGCGCGCGCTGACGGCCTGGGTGACCGTCCCGGCTCACCGGGAGACCCTGACTCCTCATTTCCACCCCCTCTCCGACGTGACGCTGCACCTCCCGTTCACCGTCGCGGACTACGTCGACTTCTACGCCTCCGAGAACCACGCCCGGAACGTCGGCCAGATCTTCCGTCCCGACGCCGCCGACTCCCTCACCCCCAACTGGAAGCATCTGCCGATCGGCTATCACGGCCGCTCCGGCACGATCGTGGTCTCGGGCACGGACGTCGTACGCCCGTCGGGCCAGCGCAAGGCCCCCGCGGACGCAGCCCCCGTCTTCGGCCCCTCGGTCCGCCTGGACATCGAGGCGGAGGTGGGCTTCGTGGTCGGCACCCCCTCGGACATGGGCCGGCCGGTGCGGCTGGGCGACTACCGCGACCACGTCTTCGGCCTCTGCCTCCTCAACGACTGGTCGGCGCGCGACATCCAGGCCTGGGAGTACGTCCCCCTCGGCCCCTTCCTCGGCAAGTCCTTCGCCACCTCCGTGTCGGCGTGGATCACCCCGCTCGACGCCCTCGACGACGCCCGCGTCGCGCCCCCCACCCGCACGCACGCGCTCCTCCCCTATCTGGACGACGCCTCCGAAGACCCCGGCGGCTACGACCTCCGCATCTCCATGGCCATCAACGGCCACGTCGTCTCCGAACCCCCCTTCTCCACCATGTACTGGACGGCCGCTCAGCAGCTGGCCCACATGACGGTCAACGGCGCCTCCCTGCGCACCGGTGACCTCTACGGCTCCGGAACCGTAAGCGGCCCCTCGGAGGGTGAGCGCGGCTCCCTGCTCGAACTCACCTGGAACGGGCGCGACGCCCTCGAACTCCCCGACGGCAAGCGCACCTTCCTGGAGGACGGCGACGAGGTCACCCTGACGGCCTGGGCGCCCGGGCCGGGCGGAACCCGGGTTGGCCTCGGCGAGGTCCGGGGCCGCATCACGCAGGCCGTTCCCCAGTAGGACGAGGTCCGCGTCACGGTGGCCGCAATCCTGGCCACCGTGACCCCGCGGGAATCCGACGGACGAGCCAGTCCCTTATGTCCGCCCCTCCAGATCCGCCCCTCCAGTCCCTACATCCAGTCCTCGGGCTCCGGCTCCTGGTCCATTTCGGGCCAGTCCGGGTCGGGCCCCTCGTCGGTCGCCGCGGCCGGGACACCCGGAGCGACTGGGGCGCCCGGTTCGCCCTGGTCCGCCGCGGGCGTGCCACCGCCCAGCGAGGCGAGCACCCCGAGCACGCCCTCCCCGTACGTCGCCAGCTTCTTCTCGCCCACCCCGCTGATGCCACCCAGATCCTTGACGGACGTGGGCCACAGCGTGGCGATCTCCCGGAGCGTGGCGTCGTGGAAGATGACGTACGCCGGGACGCCTTGCTCACGCGCCTGCTCGCCACGCCAGGAACGCAGCGCCTCGAAGGCGGGGACGAGCTCGGCGGGCAGTTCGGCCGCCGCCGCCTTGGCCTTGCGCTCGCCCTTGGGTGCCGACGACCGGGAGGCGGTCGGCTTCGGCGGCTCCTTGCGCAGCGGCACATCGCGCTCGCGCCGCAGCACGGTCCCGCTGTCGTCGGTCAGCACCAGCGTGCCGTACTCGCCCTCGACCGCGATCAGTCCCTGGGCCAGCAACTGCCGTACGACACCCCGCCAGTCGGACTCGGCCAGCTCCTCGCCGATGCCGAAGACGGACAGCTGGTCGTGGTCGAACTGGATCACCTTGGCGGTCCGCCGCCCCAGCAGGATGTCGACAATCTGCCCCGCGCCGAACTTCTGTCCCCGCTCGCGCTGGAGGCGTACCACCGTGGACAGCAGCTTCTGCGCCGCGACCGTGCCGTCCCAGGTCTCCGGGGGCGTCAGGCAGGTGTCGCAGTTGCCGCAGGCCGGGGTGTTCGGGTCCTGGCCGAAGTAGGCAAGGAGCTGTGAGCGCCGGCACTGGGCCGTCTCGCACAGGGCGAGCATCGAGTCCAGGTGGGCGGCCGCCCGCCGCCGGAACGCCTCGTCCCCCTCCGAACCCTGGATCATCTTGCGCTGCTGGACCACGTCCTGAAGGCCGTACGCCATCCAGGCCGTGGACGGCAGTCCGTCGCGGCCGGCGCGGCCCGTCTCCTGGTAGTAGCCCTCGACCGACTTCGGCAGATCGAGGTGAGCGACGAACCGGACGTCCGGCTTGTCGATGCCCATCCCGAAGGCGATCGTGGCGACCACCACCAGGCCCTCTTCGCGCAGGAAGCGCGACTGGTGGGTGGCGCGGGTGCCCGCGTCCAGGCCCGCGTGGTACGGCACCGCCTCGATGCCGTTGCGGGAGAGGAACTCGGCTGTCTTCTCCACCGAGTTGCGCGAGAGGCAGTAGACGATGCCCGCGTCGCCGGCGTGCTCCTCGCGCAGGAAGGACAGCAGCTGCTTCTTCGGGTCGGCCTTGGGAACGATCCGGTACTGGATGTTGGGGCGGTCGAAGCTCGCCTCGAAGTGGCGGGCCGTCGGCATCCCCAGGCGCTGGGTGATCTCCTTGTGCGTCGCACGCGTGGCCGTGGCCGTCAACGCGATGCGCGGGACCTCCGGCCAGCGCTCGCCGAGCAGCGAGAGCGCCAGATAGTCGGGGCGGAAGTCGTGGCCCCACTGGGCCACACAGTGCGCCTCGTCGATCGCGAAGACGGAGATCTTCCCGCGGGACAGCAGGTCGAGCGTGCTGTCCAGCCGCAGCCGCTCCGGAGCGAGGTAGAGCAGGTCGAGCTCCCCGGCAAGGAACTCGGCCTCGACCACGCGCCGCTCGTCGAAGTCCTGCGTGGAGTTCATGAACCCGGCGTTCACGCCCAGCGCCCGCAGCGCGTCCACCTGGTCCTGCATGAGCGCGATGAGCGGGGAGACCACGATGCCCGTACCGGGTCTGACCAGGGATGGAATCTGATAGCAGAGGGACTTGCCGCCGCCGGTCGGCATCAGGACGACGGCGTCGCCACCCGCCACCACATGCTCGATGACCGCTTCCTGCTCGCCTCGGAAGGCGTCGTACCCGAAAACCCGGTGGAGGGTGGCCAGTGCCTCGCTCTCGCCCAGCGTCCCCGTCGCGTCAGCTTCGGTCATCACACCCGTCCCGCCCATCGTCCTGTCCCCCGTACGTCGCGCCTCGACCACTGCGTCCACGATAGGGGTCCGCGCCGACAGTCCGAGAGTTGTCCACAGGCTGCGAGTGATCGGCTTCCCTACGCAACGGTGCCCGGCCCGTCTCACTCCCCTGGACCGCGCGGCCCGCACGCGTTCCACCCGTTGGCCCCGCTTGCATGGCGGCACTTCGCGACCGGGGGACATGCTGCTCGGGCGGGAGGAGGGGGCCCGCAGCCGACGGACCGGCGCCGTCGCCCACGCCTCTCTCGCGCCTCTAGGAGCCTTCGCATGTCCCAGCGCCCCCTCAGGACCGTCATCACTCTCGTGACGGCCACCGCCGCGTCGCTCGCCCTGGCCACCGTTCCCGCCCCGGCCGCGAGCGGTCCGGTCGGCCCGGAAGACCGGAAGGCCATGCGGGATCTTGCCGCGGCGTACATGGCCAGCGTCAAGTACCTCGACGAGAAGTCCGCCCTCGCCGACGGATACGTCCCCCGTCAGTGCACCACGGATCCCGCGGGACACGGCAGCATGGGCTACCACTACTTCAACGAGTCCCGCTACGGCTCGCTCGACCCGGCGAAGCCCTCCGCCCTTCTCTTCGAGGACGGGAAGAACGGCAGGCGCAGGCTCGTCGGGGTCGAGTGGATCGTGGTGGACGCCGACCAGAACCTGAAGACCTCCAAGGACCGGCCTTCGATGTTCGGCGGCCAGAAGTTCGACGGTCCGATGCCGGGGCACTACCCCGGCATGCCGGTCCACTACGACCTGCACGTCTGGCTCTGGAAGCACAACCCCAGCGGGCTGTTCAACCGCTGGAATCCCCGGGTGAAGTGCCCGGCCGCTCCGACCCACTCCGGCTCGGGAAACACCCACTCCGGTTCGTCGGGGACGACCCACCCCGCCCACTGAGAACGGCTCGGGCCCCGCTCCCCCCGAAGAGAGCGGGGCCCGAGCCGCGCAAGGTCCTGCTCAGCGCACGAAGACCCCGGCCTGGCCCGCCAGGTCCAGGAAGTACTGCGGCGCCACACCCAGCACCAGCGTGACCGCCACGCCCACGGCGATGGCCGTCATGGTGAGGGGCGACGGCACGGCGACCGTCGGCCCCTCGGGCTTCGGCTCACTGAAGAACATGAGCACGATCACGCGGATGTAGAAGAACGCCGCGATGGCCGACGAGATCACACCGACCACGACCAGCGCGCCCGCGCCGCCCTCCGCCGCCGCCTTGAACACGGCGAACTTTCCGGAGAACCCTGAGGTCAGCGGAATACCCGCGAAGGCCAGCAGGAAGATCGCGAACACCGCGGCCACCAACGGGGATCTGCGTCCGAGACCCGCCCACTTGGACAGGTGCGTGGCCTCGCCACCCGCGTCCCGTACGAGCGTGACGACGGCGAAGGCGCCGATCGTGACGAAGGAGTACGCGCCCAGGTAGAAGAGCACCGACGAGACGCCGTCGGGCGAGGCGGCGATGACACCCGCCAGGATGAATCCGGCGTGGGCGATCGACGAGTACGCCAGGAGCCGTTTGATGTCGGTCTGGGTGATCGCGACGATCGCGCCGCCCAGCATGGTGACGATCGCCACGGCCCACATGACCGGACGCCAGTCCCAGCGCAGGCCCGGCAGGACGACGTACAGCAGGCGCAGCAGCGCGCCGAACGCGGCCACCTTCGTCGCCGCCGCCATGAAGCCGGTGACCGGGGTCGGCGCGCCCTGGTAGACGTCCGGTGTCCACATGTGGAAAGGCACCGCGCCGACCTTGAAGAGCAGGCCCATGACGACCAGGGCGGTGCCGATGAGCAGCAGTACGTCATTGCCCATGGTGCCGGCGAGCGCCGGGTCGATGTTCGTGACCGTGCCGTCGACGACGTGCGCGATCGTCGCGTAGGACACCGAGCCCGCGTAGCCGTACAGCAGGGCGATGCCGAAGAGCGTGAACGCGGAGGCGAAGGCACCGAGCAGGAAGTACTTGACCGCCGCCTCCTGCGACATGAGCCGCTTGCGGCGGGCCACGGCGCACAGGAGGTAGAGCGGGAGGGAGAAGACCTCCAGCGCGATGAACAGCGTCAGCAGGTCGTTGGCCGACGGGAAGACCAGCATGCCGCTGATCGCGAAGAGCAGCAGCGGGAACACCTCGGTGGTGGTGAACCCGGCCTTCACGGCGGCCTTCTCGCTGTCGCTGCCGGGCACCGAGGCGGCCTGCGCGGCGAAGGAGTCGACCCGGTTTCCGTGTGCCTCCGGGTCGAGGCGCCGCTCGGCGAAGGTGAAGACGCCGAGGATGCCGGCCAGCAGGATCGTGCCCTGGAGGAACAGGGACGGTCCGTCAACCGCGATCGCGCCCATCGCCGCGATGTGCGCCTTCGTGGTGCCGTATCCGCCCGCCGCGAGCGCGACGACCGCGGCGAACGCCGCGGCGAGTGCGACGACGGCGACGAACACTTGCGTGTAGTAACGCGACTTGCGCGGAACAAAGGCCTCGACCAGCACTCCGACGATCGCCGCACCGAGAACGATCAAGGTGGGCGACAATTGCCCATATTCGATCTTCGGTGCATCGATCTTGGAGATCGGTTCGGCCGCGGTTGCCGCCGTTGTCCACAGGCTGTGGACGGCTGATGCGCTCACTTGGCCGCCTCCACCTCGGGCTGGGGGTCCGTCTTGTGTACATCTGACATGGTCTGCTTGACCGCCGGGTTGACGATGTCGGTGACCGGCTTCGGGTAGACGCCCAGGAAGATCAGCAGAGCGATCAGCGGGGCGACCACCAGGAGCTCGCGCACCCTGAGGTCCGGCATCTCGGCCACCTCCGCCTTGACCGGGCCCGTCATCGTCCGCTGGTAGAGGACGAGGGTGTAGAGCGCGGCGAGGACGATGCCGAAGGTGGCGATGATGCCGACGGCCGGGTAGCGCGTGAACGTGCCCACCAGGACCAGGAATTCACTCACGAAGGGCGCGAGACCGGGGAGCGAGAGGGTCGCGAGACTGCCGATCAGGAAGGTGCCCGCGAGCACCGGTGCGACCTTCTGCACCCCTCCGTAGTCGGCGATCAGACGCGAGCCGCGCCGCGAGATCAGGAAGCCCGCCACCAGCATCAGGGCGGCGGTCGAGATCCCGTGGTTGACCATGTAGAGCGTCGCGCCCGACTGGCCCTGACTGGTCATCGCGAAGATGCCCAGGATGATGAACCCGAAGTGCGAGATCGACGCGTAGGCGACCAGTCGCTTGATGTCCCGCTGTCCGACCGCGAGCAGCGCCCCGTAGATGATGCTGATCAGCGCCAGTACGAGGATCACGGGCGTCGCCCACTTGCTCGCCTCCGGGAAGAGCTGGAGGCAGAAGCGGAGCATCGCGAAGGTGCCGACCTTGTCGACGACCGCCGTGATCAGCACGGCGACCGGCGCGGTGGCCTCACCCATGGCGTTGGGCAGCCAGGTGTGCAGCGGCCACAGGGGCGCCTTCACCGCGAAGGCGAAGAAGAATCCGAGGAAGAGCCACCGTTCGGTGCTGGTCGCCATGTGCAGCGACCCGTTGGCCCGGGCCTGGACGATCTCCTGGAGCGAGAAGTTCCCGGCCACCACGTAGAGGCCGATCACGGCGGCCAGCATGATCAGGCCGCCGACCAGGTTGTAGAGGAGGAACTTCACCGCGGCGTACGAGCGTTGCGTCGCCGCCACCTCGTCGCCGTGCTCGTGGGCCTTGTCCCCGAAGCCGCCGATGAGGAAGTACATCGGGATGAGCATGGCTTCGAAGAAGATGTAGAAGAGGAAGACGTCGGTGGCCTCGAAGGAGATGATCACCATCGCCTCGACGGCCAGGATCAGGGCGAAGAAGCCCTGCGTCGGCCGCCACCGCGTGTTGCCGGTCTCCTGCGGGTCGGCGTCGTGCCAGCCCGCCAGGATCACGAACGGCATCAGCAGCGCGGTGAGTGCGACGAGCGCCACCCCGATGCCGTCCACACCCAGTTCGTAGCGCACCCCGAAGTCCGCGATCCAGGCGTGGGACTCGGTGAGCTGATACCGGTCACCGCCGGGGTCGAAACGCACCAAGGCGATCGCGGCGAACACCAGGGTGCCGAGGGAGACGAGCAGCGCGAGCCACTTGGCGGCGACGCGCCGCGCGGCCGGCACGGCGGCCGTGGCGATCGCCCCGAGGGCCGGGAGCGCCGCCGTCGCTGTCAGCAGAGGAAAGGACATCGGTATCAGACCGCCCTCATCAGCAGGGTCGCGGCGACGAGGATCGCCGCACCGCCGAACATCGAGACCGCGTAACTGCGCGCATAGCCGTTCTGCAGCTTGCGCAGCCGCCCGGAGAGGCCGCCGACCGAGGCCGCCGTCCCGTTGACGACTCCGTCGACCAGGGTGTGGTCGACGTACACCAGCGAGCGCGTGAGGTGCTCGCCGCCGCGCACCAGCACGACATGGTTGAAGTCGTCCTGGTACAGGTCGCGTCGGGCCGCCCGGGCGAGCAGGGAACCGCGCGGGGCGACGACCGGGACGGAGCTGCGACCGTACTGGAGGTAGGCGATGCCGGCGCCGACGACCAGCAGCACCATGGTGGCCAGCGTCACCGTGAGGGCGCTGACGGGCGAGTCGCCCTCCGAGTGCCCGGTGACCGGCTCCAGCCAGTGCAGGAAGCGGTCGCCGATGCTGAAGTAGCCACCGGCGAAGACCGACCCGAAGGCCAGCACGATCATCGGGATCGTCATGGACCTGGGCGACTCGTGCGGGTGCGGCTCATGGCCGTCAGGGTCGGGCTGCCAGCGCTTCTCCCCGAAGAAGGTCATGATCATCACGCGCGTCATGTAGTACGCGGTGATCGCCGCGCCCAGCAGGGCCACGCTGCCGAGGATCCAGCCCTCGGTGCCGCCCTTGGCGAAGGCCGCCTCGATGATCTTGTCCTTGGAGAAGAAGCCGGACAGGCCCGGGAAGCCGATGATCGCGAGATAGCCGAGGCCGAAGGTCACGAACGTGATCGGCATGTACTTCCTGAGGCCGCCGAACTTCCTCATGTCGACCTCGTCGTTCATGCCGTGCATGACCGAACCGGCGCCGAGGAAGAGACCGGCCTTGAAGAAGCCGTGCGTCACCAGGTGCATGATCGCGAAGACGTAGCCGATGGGACCGAGGCCCGCCGCCAGCACCATGTAGCCGATCTGCGACATGGTCGAGCCGGCGAGCGCCTTCTTGATGTCGTCCTTCGCGCAACCGACGATCGCACCGAACAGGAGCGTGACGGCGCCCACGACGGTGACGACGAGCTGTGCGTCGGGCGCTCCGTTGAAGACGGCCGCCGACCGCACGATCAGGTACACACCCGCGGTCACCATGGTGGCGGCGTGGATGAGGGCCGAGACCGGGGTCGGGCCCTCCATCGCGTCCCCGAGCCAGGACTGCAGCGGCACCTGGGCGGACTTGCCGCAGGCGGCGAGCAGCAGCATCAGGGCGACGGCGGTGAGCTTGCCCTCGGTGGCGTCCCCGACCAGGCCGGGGTGCTCCTCGGTGCCGAGCAACGGCCCGAAGGCGAAGGTCCCGAAGGTCGTGAACATCAGCATGATGGCGATGGACAGGCCGATGTCGCCGACGCGGTTGACCAGGAAGGCCTTCTTGGCGGCGGTGGCGGCGCTGGGCTTGTGCTGCCAGAAGCCGATCAGCAGGTACGAGGCGAGACCGACGCCCTCCCAGCCGACGTACAGCAGCAGGTAGTTGTCGGCGAGGACGAGCAGCAGCATCGCCGCCAGGAACAGGTTCAGGTAGCCGAAGAAGCGGCGGCGGCGCTCGTCGTGCTCCATGTACCCGATCGAGTACAGATGGATCAGCGAGCCGACGCCGGTGATCAGCAGGACGAACGTCATCGACAGCTGGTCGAGCTGGAAGCCGACGTCGGCACGGAAGTCCCCGACGGCGATCCAGCTGTACAGATGCTGCGTAAGGGTCCGGTCCTCGGGGCTCTTCCCCAGCATGGCGGCGAAGAGGACGGCGGCGATCACGAAGGAGGCGGCCGCGAACGCGGTGCCGATCCATTGGCCGACGGCATCCAGCCGCCGTCCGCCGCACAGCAGTACGACCGCTCCGAGCAGAGGCGCCGCTACCAGCAGCGCAATCAGGTTCTCCACGATTCAGCGACCCCTTACAACTTCATCAGGCTGGCGTCGTCGACCGAGGCCGAGTGGCGGGAACGGAACAGCGACACGATGATCGCGAGCCCGACCACGACCTCCGCGGCGGCGACGACCATCGTGAAGAAGGCGATGATCTGGCCGTCGAGATTGCCGTGCATACGGGAGAAGGTGACGAAGGCGAGATTGCAGGCGTTGAGCATGAGCTCGACGCACATGAACACCACGATCGCGTTCCGCCTGATCAGCACACCGGTGGCGCCGATCGTGAACAACAGGGCGGCGAGATAGAGGTAGTTGACCGGGTTCACTTGGACGCCTCCTCCGTCTTCGTGCGCTCCAGGCGCTCCTCGGCGCGCTGCTCCAGCGCCTTCAGATCGTTCAACGCGTCGGCCGACACGTCACGGACCTGGCCGCGGTCGCGCAGCGTCTTGCTGACGGTCAGCTCGGACGGAGTGCCGTCGGGGAGCAGGCCCGCGATGTCCACCGCGTTGTGCCGGGCGTAGACACCCGGTGCCGGCAGCGGGGGCACGTGCTTGCCCTCGCGCACGCGCTGCTCGGACATCTCGCGCTGGGTCTTGGCGCGCTCGGTGCGCTCGCGGTGCGTCAGCACCATGGCGCCGACGGCGGCCGTGATGAGCAGGGCGCCGGTGATTTCGAAGGCGAACACGTACTTCGTGAAGATGAGGGCGGCGAGGCCCTCCACGTTGCCGTTCGCGTTCGCCTTGGCCAGGCCGTTGAAGTCCTTGATCGACGCGTTGCCGATACCGGCGAACAGGAGGACTCCGAAGCCCAGTCCGCTGATCAGGGCCAGCCAGCGCTGCCCCTTGATGGTCTCCTTCAGCGAGTCCGCCGCGGTGACACCGACGAGCATGACGACGAAGAGGAAGAGCATCATGATCGCGCCGGTGTAGACGACGATCTGGACGATGCCCAGGAAGTACGCGCCGTTGGCGAGGTAGAACACCGCCAGGATGATCATGGTCCCGGCGAGGCACAGAGCGCTGTGCACGGCCTTCCTCATGAAGACGGTGCACAGGGCGCCGATCACCGCGACGGTGCCGAGGACCCAGAACTGGAAGGCCTCTCCGGTGGAGGTGGAGTAAGCGGCCAGGCCGGTCATGCCTCCGCCCCCTCTCCGGCAGTCGCGCCCGACGGGCTCGCCGAGGGATGCAATTCGCCCTTGGAGACGGCCACCTGGCGCTCCGTACCGGGCGCCGCCTCCGTCACCAGACCCCGGTAGTAGTCCTGCTCGTCCGTACCCGGGAAGATCGAGTGCGGTGTCTCGACCATGCCTTCCTCGAGTCCGGCGAGCAGCTGCTCCTTGGTGTAGATCAGGTTGGCGCGACTGCTGTCGGCGAGCTCGAACTCGTTCGTCATCGTCAACGCGCGCGTGGGGCACGCCTCGATGCACAGGCCGCACAGGATGCAGCGGGCGTAGTTGATCTGGTAGACGCGGCCGTACCGCTCGCCCGGGGAGTAGCGCTCCTCCTCGGTGTTGTCCGCGCCCTCCACATAGATGGCGTCCGCGGGACAGGCCCAGGCGCACAGCTCACAACCGATGCACTTCTCCAGGCCGTCCGGATGACGGTTGAGCTGGTGCCGGCCGTGGAACCGCGGTGCGGTGGTCTTCTGCTGCTCCGGGTACTGCTCGGTCAGCCGCTTCTTGAACATGGCCTTGAAGGTCACGCCGAAACCGGCGACCGGGTTCTGGAAACCTGGTTTGGTCTCCTTCGGCTCCTCAGCCATCGGACCCCTCCTTTCCGTCACGAGATCCGGCAATCGATCCGTCACTCGCAGTATCGGACCCGCCACTGACAATCAACTCCCGCTCGCGGCGCGGGCTGCGCCGGGGCACCGGCGGCAGCTCCTGGCCGGGCAGCGGGGGCACGGGGAATCCACCGGCCATCGGGTCGAAAGCGGCCGGCTCGGCGGGCGCTTCCTGGTCCCCCCGCTTGTCGCGGAAGATGTCCGCCGCGAACGACAGCAGCAACAGGACGAGGACGCCTCCGCCGACGTACAGGGCGATGTCCGCGAAGTCGTAGTTCTCGTTCCGCAGCGTCCGTACCGTCGCGACGAGCATCAGCCACACGACGGAGACCGGGATGAGGACCTTCCAGCCCAGCTTCATCAACTGGTCGTAGCGGACACGCGGGAGCGTGCCGCGCAGCCAGATGAAGAAGAACAGCAGCAGCTGCACCTTCACCACGAACCAGAGCATCGGCCACCAGCCGTGGTTGGCGCCCTCCCAGAAGGTGCTGATCGGCCACGGGGCCCGCCAGCCGCCCAGGAAGAGCGTCGTCGACACGGCCGAGACCGTCACCATGTTCACGTACTCGGCGAGCATGAACAGCGCGAACTTGATGGACGAGTACTCGGTGTTGAAGCCGCCGACCAGGTCGCCCTCGGACTCCGGCATGTCGAACGGGGCCCGGTTGGTCTCACCGACCATCGTGATGATGTAGATGAGGAACGACACCGGCAGCAGGACGATGAACCAGCGGTCGTGCTGCTGCTCGACGATCGTCGAGGTCGACATCGACCCGGAGTAGAGGAACACCGAGGCGAACGCGGCACCCATGGCGATCTCGTACGAGATCATCTGCGCGCAGGACCGCAGGCCGCCGAGCAGCGGATAGGTGGATCCGGAACTCCAGCCGGCGAGCACGATCCCGTAGATGCCCACCGAGGCCACCGCGAGGATGAAGAGCATCGCGATCGGCAGGTCGGTGAGCTGCATCGTGGTGCGCTGACCGAAGATCGAGATCTCGTTGTCCGCGGGCCCGAAGGGGATCACCGCGATCGCCATGAAGGCCGGAATGGCCGCGACGATCGGCGCGAGGACGTAGACCACCTTGTCCGCGCGCTTGACGATGAGGTCTTCCTTGAGCATCAGTTTGACGCCGTCGGCGAGCGACTGGAGCATCCCCCAGGGCCCGTGCCGGTTGGGACCGATGCGCAGTTGCATCCAGGCGACGACCTTGCGCTCCCACACGATGGAGAAGAGCACGGTCACCATCAGGAAGGCGAAGCAGAACACCGCCTTGACGACGACCAGCCACCAGGGGTCACGGCCGAACATCGAGAGGTCTTCAGCAGCGAGGTACGGCGTCATGCCTCCACCTCCTTGGGAGCCTCGGCGGCGACGGTCGCCGGACCGATGCGGACGAGGGCGCCGGGCAGCGCCCCGGTGTCGGAGGCGACGCCCTTCCCGCTCGAGTTCAGCGGGAGCCAGACCACACGGTCGGGCATCTCGGTGATCTGCAGCGGGAGTTCGACCACTCCGACGGGACCGCTCACGGCGAGGACGTCGCCGTTCTTGACCCCGGCCTCGGCGGCCGTGGCGGCCGACACGCGCGCGTGTGCGGCGTGCCGGGTCCCGGCGAGCGCGTCGTCGCCCTCCTGGAGGCGCCCTCGGTCGAGCAGCAGCCGGTGCCCGGCCAGTACGGCCTCACCGGCGGCCGGACGCGGCAACTGCACCCCGGTCTCCAGGGGTTCGGTGGCGTGCGGCCCGTCCCAGGAACCGAGCCGGTCGAGCTCTCCGCGCGCGGTGCGCAGATCCGGCAGCCCCAGGTGCACGTCCATGGCGTCGGCCAGCATCTGCAGGACGCGCGCGTCGGCGGGCGCCAGGCGCCGGGTCATCTGATCGGGCTTGAGCGCCGCCTCGAAGGAACGGACCCTGCCTTCCCAGTTGAGGAAGCTTCCGGCCTTCTCGGCTACCGCGGCGACCGGCAGGACGACGTCCGCGTGCTCGGTGACCTCACTGGGCCGCAGTTCGAGCGACACCAGGAAGCCCACCTCGGACAGTGCCTCACGCGCGCGTGCCGGGTCGGGGAGGTCGGCGACCTCCACGCCCGCGACCACCAGCGCCCGCAGCTCGCCGACGGCGGCCGCCTCCACGATCTGACCGGTGTCGCGGCCGTAGCGGTGCGGGAGTTCGGAGACACCCCAGGCGGCCGCGACCTCGTCCCGCGCGCGCGGGTCGGTGGCCGGGCGTCCGCCCGGCAGCAGCGACGGAAGCGCGCCCGCCTCGATCGCGCCGCGCTCCCCGGCCCGGCGCGGAATCCACACCAGGTGGGCGCCGGTGGCGGAGGCGGCCCGCACGGCGGCGGTGAGCCCGCCCGCCACGGCTGCCAGCCGCTCACCGACGGCGATCACCGCGCCCTCGGCGCGCAGCGCCTCGGCGGCCTTGGCTCCGTCGCCCTCCAGGCCGACGCCGCTCGCGAGAGCGTCCAGCCACTCGGTCTCGGTGCCGGGCGCGGACGGCAACAGCGTGCCGCCAGCCTTCTCCAGGCCCCGTGTGGAGTGCGTGGCGAGCGAGAAGGTCTTCTGACCGTGCCCGCGCCATGCCTTGCGCAGCCGCAGGAAGACGCCGGGCGCCTCCTCCTCGGACTCGAAGCCCGCCAGCAGGACGGCGGGCGCCTTCTCCAGGGAGGTGTACGTGACACCCGTACTGTCGAGATCCCGTCCGCGTCCGGCGACCCGGGCGGCCAGGAAGTCGGCCTCCTCGGAGCTGTGCACGCGCGCGCGGAAGTCGATGTCGTTCGTGTCGAGGGCCACGCGCGCGAACTTGCTGTACGCGTAGGCGTCCTCGACGGTGAGCCGGCCGCCGGTGAGGACACCGGCCCGGCCGCGGGCCGCCGTCAGCCCCTGCGCCGCGGCCTCCAGGGCCTCCGGCCAGGAGGCGGGCTCAAGGACGCCCTCGGCGTTGCGCACCAGGGGCGTGTCGAGGCGGTCGCGCTGCTGCGCGTACCGGAACCCGAACCGCCCCTTGTCGCACAGCCACTCCTCGTTGACCTCGGGGTCCGGGGCCGCGAGGCGCCGCATGACCTTGCCGCGCCGGTGGTCGGTGCGCGTCGCGCAGCCGCCGGAGCAGTGCTCGCACACGGAGTGCGAGGAGATGAGGTCGAAGGGGCGCGAGCGGAAGCGATACGCCGCCGACGTGAGCGCGCCCACCGGGCAGATCTGGATCGTGTTCCCGGAGAAGTACGACTCGAACGTGTCGCCCTCACCGGTGCCGACCTGCTGGAGCGCGCCCCGCTCGATCAGCTCGATCATGGGGTCGCCCGCGATCTGGTTGGAGAAGCGGGTGCAGCGGGCGCAGAGCACGCACCGCTCGCGGTCGAGCAGCACCTGTGTGGAGATCGGGACCGGCTTCTCGTACGTCCGCTTCCTGCCCTCGAAGCGGGATTCGGTGTTGCCGTGCGACATCGCCTGGTTCTGCAGGGGGCACTCGCCGCCCTTGTCGCAGACCGGGCAGTCCAGCGGGTGGTTGATGAGCAGCAGCTCCATCACCCCGTGCTGCGCCTTCTCGGCCACCGGCGAGGTGAGATGCGTCTTGACGACCATCCCGTCCGTACAGGTGATCGTGCAGGACGCCATGGGCTTGCGCTGGCCCTCGACCTCGACGATGCACTGGCGGCAGGCGCCGGCCGGGTCGAGGAGCGGGTGGTCGCAGAACCGGGGGATCTCGATGCCGAGCTCTTCGGCGGCCCGGATGACCAGGGTGCCCTTGGGCACGCTGATCTCGACGCCGTCGATCGTCAGCGAGACGAGATCCGCCGGGGGGACCGCCGCTTCCCCGCCTCCGGAGGGAGCGCTGGTGGTCACTGTCATGCGTTCACCTCCGTGTGCTTGTCCGCCCAGGCCGTCGACCTGGCCGGGTCGAAGGGGCAGCCGCGGCCCTTGATGTGCTGCTCGTACTCCTCACGGAAGTACTTGAGCGAGGAGAAGATCGGCGAGGCGGCACCGTCGCCGAGGGCGCAGAAGGACTTGCCGTTGATGTTGTCGGCGATGTCGTTGAGCTTGTCGAGGTCGGACATCACGCCCTTGCCGGCCTCGATGTCCCGCAGCAACTGGACGAGCCAGTAAGTCCCTTCGCGGCAGGGCGTGCACTTGCCGCAGGACTCGTGGGCGTAGAACTCGGTCCAGCGGGTGACGGCGCGTACGACACAGGTCGTCTCGTCGAAGCACTGGAGTGCTTTCGTGCCGAGCATGGAACCCGCGGCGCCCACTCCTTCGTAATCAAGAGGGACGTCGAGGTGCTCGTCGGTGAACATCGGGGTCGAGGAGCCGCCCGGCGTCCAGAACTTCAGCCGGTGACCGGGGCGCATCCCGCCACTCATGTCCAGGAGTTGGCGCAGCGTGATGCCGAGCGGGGCCTCGAACTGGCCGGGGCTGGCGACATGGCCGCTGAGCGAGTAGAGCGTGAAGCCCGGAGACTTCTCGCTGCCCATCGACCTGAACCATTCCTTGCCCTTTTGGAGAATTGCGGGAACTGACGCGATCGATTCGACGTTATTTACAACAGTTGGGCACGCATAGAGGCCCGCGACAGCAGGGAAAGGGGGACGGAGCCGCGGTTGTCCACGGCGGCCTTCGAGCGAGTCGAGCAGTGCGGTCTCTTCACCGCAGATGTACGCGCCCGCGCCCGCGTGCACGGTGAGCTGGAGGTCGAGTCCGCTGCCCAGGATGTTCTCGCCGAGGTAGCCCGCCTCGTAGGCCTCACGTACGGCCTCGTGCAACCGCCGCAATACGGGGACCACTTCACCGCGAAGATAGATGAAGGCATGCGAAGACCGAATGGCATAACACGCGATCACAATGCCCTCGATGAGGCTGTGCGGGTTCGCGAAGAGGAGCGGGATGTCCTTGCAGGTTCCCGGCTCCGACTCGTCGGCGTTGACAACTAGATAGTGTGGTTTGCCATCACCCTGAGGAATGAACTGCCATTTCATTCCCGTGGGGAATCCCGCCCCGCCGCGGCCGCGCAGTCCGGAGTCCTTGACGTACGCGATCAGGTCGTCCGGCGACATGGCGAGCGCCTTGCGCAGGCCCTCGTACCCCTCGTGCCTTCGGTAGACGTCCAGCGTCCAGGACCTGTCCTCGTCCCAGAAGGCGGACAGCACGGGTGCGAGCAGCTTCTCGGGACTCGTTTCGTTGATCTCGGCTGCCAAGGTCATCACTCCCCCTCCTCTGCGACAGGACCCGCCGGGTGGGACGGGTCGGAGGCCGACGTGTCCTGCGGCGCGTCGTGTGAGCTCGGGTGCTCGGGGGGCCGCTGGTTCTGAGGTGCTCCTCCGCCCCGCGGATGCACCACGCGCGCGGGGGCGCTCTCCCCCTTGGCCAGGCGCAGCCCCACCAGTGACGCGTGGCCCGCGCTGCCGCCGGCCTCCACGGCGCCCTCGCGCTCGTCGGGGAAGCCCGCCAGGATCCGGGCGGTGTCCTTGAAGGTGCACAGACGGGCGCCGCGGGTCGGCTCGACGTCGGCTCCCGCGCGCAGGTCGTCGACGAGGTGCTTGGCCGAGTCCACGGTCTGGTTGTCGAAGAACTCCCAGTTGACCATCACGACCGGCGCGAAGTCGCAGGCCGCGTTGCACTCGATGTGTTCCAGCGTGACCTTGCCGTCGCCGGTGGTCTCTCCGTTGCCGACGCCCAGGTGGTCCTGGAGTGCCTCGAAGATGGCGTCGCCGCCCATGACGGCACACAGGGTGTTGGTGCAGACACCCACCTGATAGTCACCGCTCGGCTTGCGCCGGTACATCGAGTAGAAGGTCGCGACCGCGGTGACCTCGGCCGTCGTCAGACCCAGTACCTCCGCGCAGAACCGCTGTCCTGTGCGTGTGACATGGCCATCCTGCGACTGCACGAGATGCAGCAACGGAAGGAGCGCCGAGCGGGAGTCGGGGTAGCGGGCGATGATCTCGCGCGCGTCCGCCTCCAGCCGGGCCCGGACATCGGCCGGGTAGTCGGGCGCGGGCAGTTGGGGCATGCCCAGGCTGACGCCCTCGGGGGTCGTGGTCACCGGTCGACGCCTCCCATCACGGGGTCGATGGACGCGACGGCGACGATGACGTCGGCGATCTGGCCGCCTTCGCACATCGCCGCCATGGCCTGCAGGTTGGTGAAGGACGGGTCGCGGAAGTGGACCCGGTAGGGGCGGGTGCCTCCGTCGGACACGACGTGCACCCCGAGTTCGCCCTTGGGCGACTCGACCGCCACGTACGTCTGTCCCGGCGGCACGCGGAATCCCTCGGTCACCAGCTTGAAGTGGTGGATCAGGGCTTCCATGGAGGTGCCCATGATCTTCTTGATGTGGTCGAGCGAGTTGCCGAGACCGTCGGGGCCGAGCGCGAGCTGGGCGGGCCAGGCGATCTTCTTGTCGGTGACCATGACCGGGCCGGGCTGGAGCCGGTCCAGGCACTGCTCGACGATCCGCAGCGACTGGCGCATCTCCTCCAGGCGGATCAGGAAGCGCCCGTAGGAGTCGCAGGTGTCGGCGGTCGGGACCTCGAAGTCGTAGGTCTCGTAGCCGCAGTACGGCTGGGACTTGCGCAGGTCGTGCGGGAGGCCCGCCGAGCGCAGGACCGGGCCGGTGGCGCCGAGGGCCATGCAGCCGGCGAGGTCGAGATAGCCGACGTCCTGCATACGGGCCTTGAAGATGGGGTTCCCGGTGGCGAGCTTGTCGTACTCGGGAAGGTTCTTCTTCATCTTCTTCACGAACTCGCGGATCTGGTCCACGGCGCCCGGGGGCAGGTCCTGGGCGAGTCCGCCGGGGCGGATGTACGCGTGGTTCATCCGCAGGCCGGTGATCAGCTCGTAGATGTCGAGAATGAGTTCACGATCACGGAAGCCGTAGATCATGATCGTGGTGGCGCCCAGCTCCATGCCGCCGGTGGCGATGCACACCAGGTGGGAGGAGAGCCGGTTCAGCTCCATGAGGAGCACGCGGATGATCGAGGCGCGGTCGGGGATCTCGTCCGTGATGCCGAGGAGCTTCTCGACTCCGAGGCAGTACGCCGTCTCGTTGAAGAACGGCGTCAGATAATCCATGCGCGTCACGAACGTGGTGCCCTGGGTCCACGTACGGAATTCGAGGTTCTTCTCGATACCGGTGTGGAGGTAGCCGATGCCGCAGCGGGCCTCGGTGACCGTCTCGCCGTCGATCTCCAGGATGAGCCGGAGCACGCCGTGGGTGGACGGGTGCTGCGGGCCCATGTTGACGATGATGCGCTCGTCGTCGGACTTGGCCGCCGACTGGGCGATCTCGTCCCAGTCGCCACCGGTGACCGTATATACGGTGCCCTCGGTCGTCTCGCGGGCCGAAGCGGCTGATGCCCCGGAAGGGGTCTGCGTGCTCATGAGTACGACCTCCGCTGGTCCGGAGCCGGGATCTGGGCGCCCTTGTACTCGACGGGGATGCCGCCGAGGGGGTAGTCCTTGCGCTGCGGGAAGCCTTGCCAGTCGTCCGGCATCATGATCCGCGTCAGCGCCGGGTGACCGTCGAAGATCAGCCCGAAGAAGTCGTACGTCTCGCGCTCGTGCCAGTCGTTCGTCGGATAGACGGAGACGAGCGAGGGAACGTGCGGGTCCGCGTCGGGGGCGCTGACCTCCAGGCGGATCAGCCGGTTGTGGGTGATCGAGCGCAGGTGGTAGACGGCGTGCAGCTCGCGGCCCTTGTCGTGCGGGTAGTGGACGCCGGAGACGCCGGTGCACAGCTCGAACCGGAGGGCCGGGTCGTCGCGCAGGGTCTGGGCGACGCGGAGCAGGTACTCGCGTTCGACGTGGAAGGTGAGCTCGTCGCGGTCGACGACCGTCTTGTCGATGACGTTCTCGGGGACGAGTCCCTGTTCCTCCAGGGCGCCCTCCAGCTCGTCGGCCACCTCGTCGAACCAGCCGCCATAGGGGCGGTTGGCCGCGCCGGGGAGCCGGATCGAGCGGACCAGACCGCCGTAGCCGGAGGTGTCGCCGCCGTTGTTGGCGCCGAACATGCCGCGCTGGACGCGGATCTCCTCGCCCTTGTCGCCTCGCTGGCCGGGGAGGTTGGAGGCGCCGAGGTCCTTTTCGGGGTTGACCCCGTTGCCGTTCGCGTCGCTCACCGCAGCAGGCCCTTCATCTCGATGGTGGGGAGCGCCTTGAGCGCCGCTTCCTCCGCCTCGCGGGCCGCCTCCTCGGCGTTCACGCCGAGCTTGGAGGTCTGGATCTTCTGGTGGAGCTTGAGAATCGCGTCCATCAGCATCTCGGGCCGCGGCGGGCATCCGGGCAAATAGATGTCGACCGGGACGATGTGGTCGACGCCCTGCACAATGGCGTAGTTATTGAACATTCCGCCCGATGACGCACAAACCCCCATGGAGATGACCCACTTGGGGTTGGGCATCTGGTCGTAGACCTGCCGCAGCACCGGCGCCATCTTCTGGCTCACCCGGCCGGCCACGATCATCAGGTCGGCCTGGCGGGGTGACCCGCGGAAGACCTCCATACCGAAGCGCGCCAGGTCGTAGCGCCCGGCGCCAGTCGTCATCATCTCGATGGCGCAGCAGGCGAGTCCGAATGTCGCGGGGAAGACGGACGCCTTGCGCACCCAGCCCGCGGCCTGCTCGACGGTGGTCAGCAGGAATCCGCTCGGCAGCTTTTCTTCGAGTCCCATGCTTAAAGGCCCCTCAGTCCCATTCCAGGCCGCCGCGCCGCCATACGTACGCGTACGCGACGAAGACGGTGAGCACGAAGAGCAGCATCTCCACGAGCCCGAAAACACCCAGGGCGTCGAAGGTGACGGCCCAGGGGTAGAGGAAGACGATCTCGATGTCGAAGACGATGAAGAGCATCGCCGTCAGGTAGTACTTGATGGGAAAACGCCCGCCGCCGGCCGGCGTGGGGGTCGGCTCGATCCCGCACTCGTACGCTTCGAGCTTGGCGCGGTTGTAGCGCTTCGGACCGATCAGCGTGGCCATGACCACGGAGAAGATCGCAAAGCCTGCCCCGAGGGCTCCCAGTACGAGGATCGGCGCATACGCGTTCACGCTCCTCGCTCCTCTCAGTCGGCACTGACTGGTGGCGGTTCGGCGAGCCTGCACCCCTGCCTCGACCGCACCGCGAACCCCACCCGTCCCGGCGAAGATCGCGGACATGTGAAGCAGGTCACAAGCCCAACTGCCTCGCATCTTATGCCCGGCGGTCTGTGATCTGCGACACGGGGTATTGCACAAGCTTTGTGATCTCCACCACCTGACGAACGATCATGAAGTCGGATGAGCAGTGATCTTCACACGCGAAGCGTCAGGTCGATCACGAGACGTGACATTTTCGTTCATCGCCGCAGGCCGGAGGCGACGTCTCCATATCAAGAGACTTCCGCTGCATGCAAATTGGCGCCGGGTGCACCGCCTTGATAGAGGAGCGCGTTCACACTTCAGGGTGGCCGCGCGGACAGATGTGGACACGTGCACGCGTTCACGAGCGGGGAGCGGCCGGGGCCCACGCGCGGGACGCGACGGCCCGGGTGACCGTTCCGTGACCTGCGCCACATCTACCTGTGGGTCAGATAGGCCGGGCTTGGCCATCGGCTTCAACCGGTGGTAAGCGGCGGGCAATTCGGACGTAATACTGAAAGGCCATGATCACGGGCTTGGTGGACGGTGTCCGCAATGCCCGTTACGGCGTCAATAAAGAGTGACGCGCGACGAATTCGGCCGTCGATTGAACAACTGTGGCGCACCACACGTTTCTTGAAGGTATGGAGGAGCCCCTGGTACCGCTAGTACCCATGTCCCACACCGCACACATACGAAGCCACCGGAAGCCCCGCCGCAACGCCTCGTCGCTCGCGATGCGCGCCGGAGTTGCCGGTGGCGTTCTCAGCACCCTGGCAGTGGCCGGGGCGTCGGGTTCGGCGAACGCTGCCGAGCCCGTGACGCAGACCCTCGAACTGCCCACCCTGACGGCCGACCTGGCCGCCCAGGTCGCGCAGTCCGCGGACGCCACCCAGCAGGCCGCGGCCAACTACGAGCTGCAGGCGGAGCGCGACGCGGCCGCCGCCAAGGCCGCCAAGCAGGCCAAGGCCGACCTGGCCGACGCCAAGAAGAAGGCGGAGGTCAAGAAGAAGGCCGAGGCCGCACGGAAGGCCGCAGCGGCCGAGGCGGTCTCGCGCTCCTCGGCGCGGACCGTGCTGTCCGCCGGCGCTTCGACGTCCACGAACGTCGCCGCCCCGTCCAGCGGCAGCGTCGCCACCGTGGTCGCGTTCCTCAAGGCCCAGGTCGGCGACGCGTATGTCATGGGCGGCACCGGACCCAACGCGTGGGACTGTTCCGGTCTTGTGCAGGCCGCGTTCAAGCAGGTCGGCGTCGACCTGCCGCGCGTCTCGCAGGACCAGTCGACGTCCGGTACGCCGGTTTCGCTGTCCAATGTCCAGGTCGGCGACATCCTGTACTGGGGCTCGGCCGGTTCGGCGTACCACGTCGGTGTGTACATCGGTAATGGGCAGTACCTGGACGCGGCCAACCCGTCCAAGGGCGTCGTGATTCAGGATCTTTCGGGCTACCCGGCGACGGGCGCGGTGCGCGTGCTCTGACCCGCGAGTGTCTTCCGGAGGACCGCTTCCTGTGCGGGGAGCGGTCCTTCGCGCTGTCCCGGAACAGGATGCGACGGCCCGCGGCAGGCGGGCGTCAGGCACGGGAGATCGACGCACCGCCGCCGGCCGCGGTGCCCGCGCACCCGAAGCGGGCGGCCGGGCGGCGCGAGACGACGGCCGGGCGGCGCGAGCGGGTGGTGGCCCGTCGCACCGCCGAGGAGGGTGAGCTGTCCGGTGACCGCTGGCGGGCGCTCCGGTCAGGCCTTGGGGGCCACCTTCGAGAGGCCGTTGATGATGCGGTCCATCGCGTCGCCGCCCGTCGGGTCGGTGAGGTTCGCGAGCATCTTCAGCGTGAACTTCATCAGCATCGGGTGGGTCAGCCCTCGCTGCGCCGCGATCTTCATGACCTTCGGGTTGCCGATGAGCTTCACGAAGGCGCGGCCGAGCGTGTAGTAGCCGCCGTAGGTGTCCTTGAGGACGCGCGGGTAGCGCTGGAGGGCGAGTTCGCGCTGGCCGGGGGTGGCGCGCGCGTGGGCCTGGACGATGACGTCGGCGGCGATCTGGCCGGACTCCATGGCGTAGGCGATGCCCTCACCGTTGAAGGGGTTCACCAGGCCGCCCGCGTCACCCACCAGCAGCAGGCCCTTGGTGTAGTGCGGTTGACGGTTGAAGGCCATCGGGAGGGCGGCGCCGCGGATCGGGCCGGTCATGTTCTCGGGGGTGTAACCCCAGTCCTCCGGCATCGAGGCGCACCAGGCCTTCAGGACCTCGCGCCAGTCCAGCTCCTTGAAGGAGTCGGAGGTGTTGAGGACGCCGAGGCCGACGTTCGAGGTGCCGTCGCCCATGCCGAAGATCCAGCCGTAGCCCGGCAGCAGACGGTCCTCCGCGCCCCGGCGGTCCCACAGCTCCAGCCAGGACTCCAGGTAGTCGTCTTCGTGACGCGGCGAGGTGAAGTACGTACGGACGGCGACGCCCATCGGGCGGTCCTCGCGGCGGTGCAGGCCCATCGCCAGGGAGAGGCGGGTGGAGTTGCCGTCGGCCGCCACCACCAGGGGGGCGTGGAAGGTCACCTCCCGCTTCTCCTTGGAGTCGGCGTCGCCCAGCTTCGCGTGCACACCGGTGATGCGGCCGGTGCGGTCGTCGACGATCGGGGCGCCGACATTGCAGCGCTCGTACAGCCGCGCGCCCGCCTTCTGCGCCTGCCGGGCGAGCTGCTCGTCGAAATCGTCCCGCTTTCGCACGAGTCCGTAGTCGGGGAAGGTGGCGAGATCCGGCCAGTCGAGCTGGAGACGTACGCCGCCGCCGATGATCCGCAGGCCCTTGTTCCGGAGCCAGCCGGCTTCCTCGGAGATGTCGATGCCCATCGACACGAGCTGCTTGGTGGCGCGCGGGGTCAGACCGTCGCCGCAGACCTTCTCGCGCGGGAAGGCCGTCTTCTCCAGGAGCAGGACATCGAGCCCCGCCTTCGCCAGGTAGTACGCGGTGGTGGAGCCTGCTGGCCCGGCCCCGACGACGATGACGTCGGCGGTGTTTTCGGAGAGGGGTTGGGGCTCGGTCACGGCGGGGTCTCCCCAAGACTCGAAATCAACGTGCCGACGGGCACTGGACATGGGCAGTCTATGCAGCGGTACCGATCACCTGGCTGAAGGGCTGCCCCGTGAACCGAGCTCTCCCCGATGTACGACTGCGCGTCCCCACCGACGAGGACGCTCTCGCGTGGCACCGGGTCTTCGACGACCCGGAGGTCATGGAGTTCCACGGGGGCCGCGCGGCCGAGCCGTCGGTGTACGAGGAACTCACGGCGCGCCAGCGGCGGCACGACGCGGAGCACGGGTTCTGCCTGTGGACGATGGTCGGCCCCGATGACGAGGTACTGGGCTTCACCGGCGCGCAGCCGTGGCCGCACGCCTGGGGGCCGACCGGGCAGATCGAGATCGGCTGGCGGCTGGGACGGGCGCACTGGGGCAAGGGGTACGTCACGGCGGCCGCGCTGACCACCCTGGAGCGGGTCCGCGCGGCAGGTGTCACGGACGTCGTCGCGATGGTCAACGCGGGCAACGCCCGTTCCATCGCGGTGACCAGGCGGCTCGGCATGGAGCTCGCGGAGCGGTTCACGCTGCCCTCGTCGAAGCAGGAGGGCCACCGCTACCGACTGGCCCTCTGACGGAGTCCGGCGGGCCTTCTCACGGCTTCCGGAAGGGCACGGGCGAGGCTTACCCTTCCGGTACCGCTGGGGGTGACGTCTGTGCGCATAACACCCAAGACACCCGGAGTGCGCGTACCGCGGCTCGTCGGTCTGATGGCCGTGGACGCGCGTGAGACGGCAGAGGCGCGAGGTGTGCTGCTCGCCGCGCCCGACCGGCCCGACTTCCATCGGACGGTGGTCGACTACGTCGTACGGCAATTTCCGCAGCCCGGTGCCGAGGTGCCGCGCGGGGCGGTCGTCACCGTGTGGTTCGACCTCGGGGACGCGGAGGGCGGCGCGGGAGTGCGCGAACCCCGGCCGCCGCGTCCGCCGTCGGGGGGACTGCGCCGCGAACTCGATCGGCCCGGCGACCCCTTCGAGGTCCTCAGGTAGGAGGTCCTCGGGTTGGATGCCTTCCGGCCGGAAGTCCCCCGGTCTTCCGGCGGGAGGCGGCAGCGGGTCTCCGGGCGGGAGGCCTTGGTCGGCGGGTCTCCGGGCGGGAGGCTTGGTCGGCGGGTCCTCCGGGTGTGCGGGGCCGGCGGTCAGGCCTGCTTGTAGCCCCGGTGGAGGGCCACGATGCCGCCCGTCAGGTTGCGCCAGGCCACATTCGACCAGCCGGCCTTCTTCAGCCGCTCGGCCAGCTCCGGCTGGGTCGGCCAGGCGCGGATGGACTCGGCGAGATAGACGTACGCCTCGGGGTTGGAGGAGGCGGCGCGGGCGACCGGGGGCAGCGCGCGCATCAGGTACTCGGTGTAGACCGTGCGGAACGGCGCCCAGGTGGGGTGCGAGAACTCGCAGATCACGACGCGTCCGCCGGGCTTCGTCACGCGGTACAGCTCGCTGAGCGCGGTGTCGGTGTCCTGCACGTTGCGCAGCCCGAAGGAGATCGTGACGGCGTCGAAGGTGTCGTCCTTGAAGGGCAGCCTGGTCGCGTCACCGGCCGTCAGCGGCAGCCAGGGGCGGTTCCGCTTGCCGACGCGGAGCATCCCGAGGGAGAAGTCGCAGGGGACGACGTAGGCGCCGGTGCGGGCGAAGGGGAGGGACGAGGTCGCGGTGCCGGCCGCGAGGTCCAGGATCTTCTGTGCGGGGCGCGCGTCGACCGCCTTGGCGACCTCCTTGCGCCACACCCGGTCCTGGCCGAGCGACAGCAGGTCGTTCGTCAGGTCGTACCGTTCCGCCACGTCGTCGAACATCGAGGCGACTTCGTGCGGCTGCTTGTCCAGGGATGCGCGGGTCACGGTCCCCATTGTGGCAGTACGGGCCCGACGGCTCTTCGGCGCCCGGCCGGGAATCGGTCCCTGTTCCCGGCGCACGGGAAAAGCGCCGCACCCGCACCCGTGAACCACGAGGAGGGTACGGCGCTGTCCGACGGCTCCGGTGCCCGCCGTCGGGCGGGCGGGCTCCTGCCGTAGGGCGGGCGGGCTCCTGCCGTCGGCCCGACGGGCTCCGCCGCAGGCCGGGTACTACCGCCCAGGCTCCGGGATCTCGTTGACCGCCGGGCCGGCTCCGCGACCCGCCCCCGGGGCGGGTGTCACGGCAGCAGTCTCGGCTTCTTCCGCGCGGCCACGTCCTCGACCCAGCCGAACAGCGGGATCGCGATCCAGATCAGCACCCAGCCGATGCCGAACATGAACCACTGGCTCTCCAGCGGCAGCCACTTCTCGAAGGCGGGCACGTTCCAGAACTGGTCGATCAGCGGGACGGCCAGGATCAGCGCGATCTCGTGCCAGAGGTAGATCGTCACTGCCCGGCCGTTGAAGATCGTCACGATGCGGTCGAGTCGCTTGAAGCGGGCCAGCCAGGCGAAGTCGACGTCGTAGTACGCCTTGAAGTACATCAGCAGGGTCACGAAGCCCGCCGACCAGAAGGTCTGCGCGAAGGGGATCTCGTCGAGGTCGTAGGTGCCGTACTCCGCTCGGTGCGCGAGGGCGTACCAGCCGCCGTACGCGAGGGCGGCCAGCGACGCGAGGACCACGGCAGCCGGCTTCACCCGCTGGAGCACGCCCTCGCGGTGCGCGAAGCCGACGAGCCAGCAGAAGAGGTAGGTGGCGAGGTCCGTGAGGGCGCTGCCGAAGCGGTCGTACGGCGGCTGCCAGCCGTACTGGAAGACCACGATCGGGACGAGCGAGAGGAGCAGGACCGGAACCGGGGCCTTGCGGAAGATCTTCAGGAGCAGGGGGGAGAGCAGCACGAACCAGAGGTACGTCCGCAGATACCAGAGGATCTCCCAGGCCTGGACGCCCCACTGGTTGCCCGGCGGGTCGCCGACCGGGACGATCCAGAACACGATCTGCCAGCCCGGCATCCAGCCGTGGATCATCATCGCCACCACGACGAAGAGGCCCCAGAACCAGAACGGCGGCAGCAGGCGCCGCATCCGGCTTCGGACCACCTTGGCCGCGGGGCGTTCGAGGGACTTGGCCATCAGCGTTCCGGCGAGCGCGAACATCACGCCCATGGACGGGAAGACCAGGCCCGCCCAGGCCCAGCCGAAGGTGTGGTAGCCGACGACACGGACCAGGGCGACGGCGCGGAGGGCGTCGAAGTAGCGGTCGCGGCCCCCTGCTCGCGCCTTCGGGGCCGGTTCGGTGGGCTCCTCCGGAGAGGAGACCGGAGAGGTGGCCGCCGCGGCGGCCGAAGGCTCGTCGTGAGCCGGGGCGGGAGAGGGACAGGGCCGGGGCGGGGCTGGGTCGTCCGGCACCGAGGCCGGCGGTGCCGCCGTCGAGACCGCTCCCGGTTCCTCGGAGTGGTACGGCCACTGCTCCTCGTACGGCACGGACTGCCCGTACGGCGGCTGCGGCTGGGCGTACCCGGCGCCGTATCCCCGGCCGTACGCCTCGTCGTACCCCTGGCCGTACGTCCCGTCGTACGTCCCGCCCTGCTGCCGCGGATACCCCTGCCCGTACGGCTGAGGGGGCGCGTGCTGCCCGTACGCCTGGCCGTACCCGTGGTCTCCTTGGCCGTAACCGTGTCCCCCCTGGCCGTACCCCGGCTGCCCCTGCCCTTGCTGCCCCTGCCCCTGCCCCTGCTGATCCGCGCCCCAGCTCATCTAGCTCACTCCTGCCGGGGTTCCGACCTCGCCCGTGCGCTTGAGCTTCTGCCAGCGGAGGCGACCGCCGGTCAGGGCCGTGACGCAGGAGTGGATCAGAACCAGATACATCATCTGGCGGTACGCGAGTTGCTGCAGCGGCAGCATCGCGAGGTAGCGGTACTTCTCCCGGTCGAGGCGGAACGCGTAGGCCGCGCAGACCAGTTGGACCGCGAGGACGGCCAGCCAGGCGAGGAGCGCGGCCTGGAAATCCACGAAGATCATCGAGTAGACGGTGAACACGTCGATGAGGGGCGCGAAGACCGGCGTGACGATCTGGAAGAGGACCACCAGCGGCATGCCCACGCGGCCGAAGCGGCCCGAAGGCCCCTTGTCCGTCAGGGACTTGCGGTGCTTCCACAGGGCCTGCATGGTGCCGTAGCTCCAGCGGTAGCGCTGCGACCACAGCTGCTTGAGCGAACCGGGCGCCTCCGTCCAGGCCCTGGCGTGCTCCTGGTAGACGACCCGCCACCCCGCGCGGTGCATGGCGATGGTGATGTCGGTGTCCTCGGCCAGCGTGTCCTCGCTCATGCCGCCGACCTCCAGCACCGCGTCCCGGCGGAACGCGCCGATCGCGCCGGGGATGGTGGGCATGCAGCGCAGCAGGTCGTACATGCGGCGGTCGAGGTTGAAGCCCATCACGTACTCGATGTGCTGCCAGGCGCCGATCATGGTGTTGCGGTTGCCGACCTTGGCGTTGCCCGCGACGGCCCCGATCTCCGGGTCGGCGAAGGGCTGCACGAGCTGGTGCACGGCGTCCGGCTCGAAGACGGTGTCGCCGTCCATCATCACGACGATGTCGTACCGCGCGTTGCGGACACCGTTGTTGAGCGCGGCCGGCTTGCCCGCGTTCTCCTGCCGGATGACACGGACGTTCGGCATGCCGAGCGACTCGGCGATCTCGGACGTGTTGTCCTCGGAACCGTCGTCGACCACGATGATCTCGATCGGATGCGTGCTCTTCGCCAGCGACTTCAGGGTGTTGGCGATGCATTCCTTCTCGTTGTACGCCGGTACGATCACGGTCACCGGCCGGGTGACCACCGGCCCCCAGCTGAACTTCCCGCCCCGGCCGCGTCTGCGGTTGCGCTGCCGGTAGTGGCGGCGGGCGAGAATCAGCATCATCCCGAACCGGCCCATGACGGCGACACCGACGACCACGAGGAACCAGGACAGCGCCGGTACGACCCATTCGGCGACCGCCACGGCATAGACGAGCGCCTTGCCCTCGTAGAGAGTCGCGCCGGTGGCCTTCCGCTGAGCGGCCTGCGCGCTGCCGCTCGCGGTGGCGCCGGCCGAACCGGGGCCCGCCTGCTGCCCGTTCGCCTGCCCGCCGCTCGTCTCCCCGCCGCTCGACTGCTGACCGGGGGGCAGGTTCGACCCGGTGGCCCCTGCGGTGCCGCGGGCCTGGGCCGCGGCCCGGTTCAGCTTGGCCTGGGCGCCGCTGACGGTGGTGAAGGTGTAGCCCTTCGCCTTCATCTTCTTGATGTAGGCCCCGAGCGCCTCGACCGTCTGCGAGCGGTCGCCGCCCGCGTCGTGCATGAGGACGATGGCGCCCTGGTTCTTCTTCGGCGTCGCCCACTTGACGATCTTCGAGACGCCCGGCTTCTTCCAGTCGTCACTGTCGGTGTCGACGAAGACGCTGGTGTAGCCGAGGCTGCCGAGCTCCTTGTAGACGGGCCAGCTGTAGTTGTCGACGGCGTTGATCTCCGACGAGTACGGGGCGCGGAACAGCGTGGTGGTGACGCCGGCCGCACCCGCGAGGGCCAACTGCGTCTGCTTCAGCTCACGTTGCAGGCGCGCGGTGTTCTGGTAGGAGAGGTCGACGTGGGTGAAGGTGTGGATGCCGATCTCGTTGCCCTGGTCCACCAGGCTCTTCACCACGTCCGGGTAGCGGGAGACCATCGAGCCGACCATGAAGAAGGTGGCCTCGACGTCGTTCTTCTCGAGGACCTCGAGGACTTCGGGCGTCCAGCTCGCCGTCGGCCCGTCGTCGAAGGTCAGCACGATGGTCTTCTCAGGCACGGACTGCGTCTTCGCGGTGCCGTTGTCGAAGGTCAGGATGGGCCCGCCGCTGAGGATCTTCTCGGGAACCTTGTCGTAGGCCGCGCCGTCGCGCACCCGCGCGTCGTTGCCGATCTCGGAGCGCAGATAGCCGTCGAGCAGCATCACGCTGATGAGCGCCAGCAGGAGCAGCAGGGCGAGGATGACGCGTGGTTTCTGCAGCGCCGCGGCCTTGCCGGCCGCCCGCTCCATCTTGGAGGGGGCGCGCCGATGGCCGCGCGAGGGCGTCGTCGTAGTCATGAGGGTGAGTGCGTCCCCGTCAGTTGGTGCCGGCGGAGGCGGACGCCCCGGCGGTTGTCGTGGGAGCGGAGGAGGGCGCGGACCCGGTGGGCGGACCCGACGGCGGGGTGCCGGTCGGTGCGCCGCTGGGGGCGATGCCGCCCGGCCGTATCCCGTTGCCCCCGCCGGGTGCGGAACCGGCCTGGCCACCGTCGAAGGGGAGGAGCGAGGACGGCGTCAGCGAGGTGCCCCAGCCCATGAAGGCCATACCGAGCACGACGGCGTAGCCGAGGCAGACGACGCCGAGAAGCGTGCCGATTCTGCGCAGCATGCGGGCGCGGCGCCCAGAGTTGTCAACGAACACGGGGCCGTCCATGGCCCCGCTGCCGCGTTTGCGGCGGCGGCCACGCACCTGGGCATGGTTTTCGATGGCGGACTCGGATTGCATTCCCCAGACATTAGGACGCCTTTATGTGTCAGAAACTCTGCTTTCCGTGTGCGAGGCCCATGAGAGATGCCTCAACCTGTATTTTCTCTATGAGATTCAAGGAACGTCCGCGCAGCTCAAGCCCGATGGATTTGGAAGACATGCACCATTTAAAAGTCCGGATCCTCCCCTTTGCCGGTACTCTCCCCGTACTTCCTCTGCATGATCTCCATTCGGTATTGCGGTCCGGATGTGACACATTTCCAGTCGGGGAACGACCATTTGTTTCCGACCTGAGACAGAAATCACGAGAGCGGGTGCGTGCGCAATGAGGAGTTTCCTGAAGCCGGCCGCGGGGGTCGTCTGCCTGGTGGGCCTGGCCTGTGCGGGGTGCTCCTCGGGCGGTGACGACGCCTCGGACAAGGCGTCCGCGCGGCCCGGCCGGACGGCCGCGGCACCGTCACCGAGCCCGAGCAAGTCGGAGTCGTCGGCCACCTCGTACGCCCCGTACGTGAGCGCCACGACCGCCTCCGCCACCGACTCGGCGGGGTCGCCGACCACCTACAACCTGGCCTTCGTGATCTCCGACGGCAACGACTGCACGCCGAAGTGGAACGGGACGTACGCCATCGGTGACGCGGCCGTGAAGTCCCGGACATCGGCGCTCAGGAAGTCCGGCGCGAGCGTGCGGGTGTCGTTCGGCGGCGCGTCCGGCAAGGAGCTGGCGTCGACGTGCGACAGCGCGAGCGAGCTGGCGGCGGCCTACGGCGCGGCACTGGACGCGGCCGGCTCCACGCGGGCGGACTTCGACGTCGAGGGCGACCAGTTGACCGACTCCGACTCGGTCGCGCTGCGCTCCGAGGCGATCGCGCTGCTCCAGAAGGAGCGCTCCGATCTGACGGTGTCCTTCACCCTGCCCGTCATGCCCTCGGGCCTCGACGACGACAGCCTGGCGCTCCTGGAGTCCGCCAACGACCATTCCGTGACGGTCTCCACGGTCAACATCATGACCATGAACTACGGCAGTTCGTACGCCGACGACATGGGCGACTACGCGATCACGTCCGCCGAGGCGGCCCACGACCAGCTGACGAAGGTGTTCGGGCTGTCGGACGCGAACGCCTGGCAGGGGCTCGCGCTCACCTCGATGATCGGCGTCAACGACGTCGACAACGAGACGTTCGGCCTCTCGGACGCGGCGCAGGTACGGGAGTTCGCCGAGAAGAAGGGCGTGGCCTGGGTGTCGATGTGGTCGACGTTCCGGGACCAGCAGTGCGAGGACGGCGACAACACCGACGACGCGGCGACCGACTGCAGTGGTGTGAAGCAGAGTTCGGGGGCGTTCGCGAAAGCGTTCGCGGGGTGATCCGGCGGGGCCCCGGCACGGGCCGTGATCAGCCGGTGCGGTACACCAGCCGCCCGCCGATGACGGTCGCCACACAGGTCCCGGCACCGCGCCGGACCAGTTCGGCCCGGTCCGCGACATCGAACACGGCGAACCGGGCGGGACCGCCCGCCACCAGCCCCGGCAGCAGGATCAACGGGGTCGGGGACAGCGACGGCGGGCCCTGGAGACGGTCCGGCCGCCGCCCCGTCGCGAGCCCGGCCCTGCGTACACGGTCGACCGCGACCCGCGACCGCAGGTCCCCGGCCACCGCCACCGTGCCGTGCGCCAGCATCCGCTGCACCCCGCGCCGCACGCTCGCGCCGAGGCGGGCGGGGTCGGCACGGAAGAGCTCCTGAGCCCGCTCCCCGCCGATGGGCTCGGTGCCGAGGGTGTCGGCCTCGCGCGGGTCGGGGTGGTAGGTGGCCTCGAGCAGCTCCGGACCGTACGGGTTCAGCAGCCCGGGCAGCAGGATGCCGGGCCAGCGCCGCACCCTTGCCCGAGGCTCGGCAGCGGCCAGTTCCTCGTACGGGCCGACGGCGGCGACGAGCGCCCCGTCGACGAGGACCGCCGCCTCGGGCGACTGCTCTGCGATGTGAAGTGTCAGCACGGAAGCCCTAGTCAGCTCTGGTCGGCTCTAGTTGGAGGCGAGGAGCTTCAGCTCGGGGTGTGCCGTGCCGCCCTCGATCGCCGTCGAGGAGATGTGGGACATGACGCGCTCGTCGACCGGATCGTTCGCCGGGTCGTCGTGGACGACGATGTGCTCGTACGTCGTGGTCCGCTGGGCGGGGACGCGGCCCGCCTTGCGGATCAGGTCGATGATCTCCATGCGGTTGGAGCGGTGCTTGGCGCCGGCGGAGGAGACGACGTTCTCCTCCAGCATGATCGAGCCGAGGTCGTCCGCGCCGTAGTGCAGGGAGAGCTGGCCGACCTCCTTGCCCGTGGTCAGCCAGGAGCCCTGGATGTGGGCGACGTTGTCGAGGAAGAGACGGGCGATCGCGATCATCCGCAGGTACTCGAAGAGCGTCGCCTGCGTACGGCCCTTCAGGTGGTTGTTCTCGGGCTGGTAGGTGTACGGGATGAAGGCACGGAAGCCGCCCGTCCGGTCCTGTACGTCACGGATCATCCGCAGGTGCTCGATGCGCTCGGCGTTGGTCTCGCCGGTGCCCATCAGCATGGTGGACGTCGACTCGACACCCAGCCCGTGCGCGATCTCCATGATCTCCAGCCACCGCTCGCCGGATTCCTTGAGCGGGGCGATCGCCTTGCGCGGCCGGGCCGGAAGCAGCTCGGCACCGGCGCCCGCGAACGAGTCGAGACCGGCCGCGTGGATGCGCTGGATGGCCTCCTCGACGCTCACCTTGGAGATCCGGGCCATGTGCTCGACCTCGGACGCGCCGAGGGAGTGGATGACCAGCTGGGGGTACGCGCCCTTGATCGCGGCGAAGTGCTTCTCGTAGTACTCGACGCCGTAGTCCGGGTGGTGTCCGCCCTGGAACATGATCTGCGTCCCGCCCAGCTCGACGGTCTCCGCGCAGCGGCGCAGGATGTCCTCGAGGTCGCGCGTCCAGCCCTTGGCGGTGTCCTTGGGGGCGGCGTAGAAGGCGCAGAACTTGCACGCCGTGACGCACACGTTCGTGTAGTTGATGTTGCGCTCGATGATGTACGTCGCGATGTGCTCGGTACCCGCGTACCTGCGGCGGCGTACGGCGTCGGCGGCGGCGCCGAGCGCGTGCAGCGGGGCGTCGCGGTAGAGGACGAGCGCCTCTTCCGGGCTGATCCGCCCACCCTCGGCGGCACGGTCGAGGACGGCTGTGACATCAAAAGACGTAAGGTCGGCCTTCTCGGTCACCGGGAGCGTCCCTTTCGTAAGGGTTGTGGACAGACCCAACCACCCTACGCCAGCTCCTCGCGCCGACCGACGTCAGGCCGCGTAAGCCCCGATCAGGAGCCCCACGTACGCCCCCGCGATCAGGAACGGGCCGAACGGGATCGACGTCTTGCGCCCCGCGCGCCGCGCGATCACCAGGACCATTCCGTACAGCGCGCCGAACAGGAAACCCGCGAAGGTCCCCAGGAACACCACGCTCCACCCGTACCAGCCGAGCACCGCCCCGAGACCGAGCGCCAGCTTCACATCGCCGAAGCCCATGCCGTTCGGGTTGATGAGGAAGAGCACGAAGTACGCGCCCCCGAGCGCGAGCGCCCCGAACAGCGCCGTCAGCCACTCCCCCGCGTGCTCGGGCAGGGCGGCGGCCACCCCGAGCAGTGCCGGCGCCGCCACCGCGAGCGGCAGGGTCAGCGCGTCCGGCAGCCGCTGCACCCGGAAGTCCACCACGGCGAGCAGCACGCCGAGCGGCGCGAGCAGCAGCCAGACCCCCAGTTCGGGACGCGTACCGGTCGCGAGGGCGAGCCCGGCGCAGACCAGGGCGGTGGCCGGCGGGACGAGGAGGGTGCCGGGGCCGTACCAGGAACCGCCCGGCGACCTGGCGAGCCCGAGCCACCCGCGCGCGACGCCGGTGATCGGCTGCCCCTCGGGACAGCGGTCACGCCACGGCTCGTCCGGCTCGACGGCGAGGCGGTACGCGGGCCGGGGCACCAGCAGCCCCGCCGCCGCGCCCCAGAACCCGGCGACGACGACGAGCCAGAGGTCGAGATCCACGCGTTCCCCCAGGAAAGAATCCGATCCGGCGGCCGGGACGACGGCCGGGCGACAGCGGCGGTGACAGCGGCACCGGCGCCTCGCGAGGCGGTGCCACGCGGCCGGGGCGCGAGCGCCGGGGCCGCCGCGGCCCGTCCCGCCCCGGCCCGTCCCGCGTGGCTCATCCCACCGCGGCCGTGCCGCTTCGCCAGGCCGGCAGCAGCTCGTCGAGCAGGGCCTCCGTCCGGGGCGGCAGTCCCCGTGCCCCGCTGCGGACGACCAGGTCGGCGGCGAGCCGCTTCAACCGGTCGCCGTCCCCCGTCGCGTGCGTCGCGCGCAGCAGCTCGTTCCACAGCCGCTCGTCCGCCGGTGCCGAGTTGAGCGAGGCGTTCAGCGCCTCGATCGCCTTCTCCGCCCGGTCCTTCTCCAGATGGAACGCGGACAGGGCGAGCCCGATGTCCGCGACGAGCAGCGGCAGTTGGGCGTCGATGATCTCGTGGGTGAGCCAGCCGTAGCGCCCCCGCGGACGGTCGGCGAGCAGCGGACCGCGGACGAGGACGAGCGCGTCGGTGAGCAACCGCCCGCGCACCACACGGCTGTTGGCTCCCTTGCCCTGCGTCGCCTCGTGGTAGAGGGAGCGCAGTACGTCCAGGTCGGAGACGACGGACTTGGCCAGCGTGAGCCGCCCGGTCGCGTCGGTGCCGAGGCGGGGCGTGCCGTCGGGGTCGTTGCCGAGCCAGCCGTGCAACCGCTCGACGAGCGCGTCGCGCACGTCGTCGGTGACGCCTCGCGGCCACAGCGCGGAGGACAGCACGCGCGGGTGCACTCCTTCGCGGTGCAGCAGGAGCAGTGCCAGCGCCTCGTGCAGCAGCGGGCTGCGTTCGCCGTCGGGCGTCTCCAGGCCGATGATCTCGTACGGGCCCACGAGCCGCGCGTAGACGGCGGGCCGCCCCTGCTCGCTGATGTCGACCAGGAACGGCGGGGAGTTCGTCGGCCCGTCGGGCCCGCGTTCGGGGTCCGCCTCGACGAAGAGTTCCACGACCGCCCGCTGCTGCGCGACCGGCAGCATCTGCGCGTCGAGTTCGAGGCCGAGCAGCGGCGCGAGCAGCTTGCCCTCGCCGGTGATCTCCATCTCCCAGGCAGCGCCGGGCAGATCGCCGGACTCGGTGCCGACGAGGTAGCCGATTCCCAACCGACCTGCGTCGGAGGCGAGTTCGGCGAGCTTGACGGCGTCCTCGGCGGACGGTTCGGCGGCGAGGAGGACGAGGTGCGGGGCCCAACGGGTGTGCTGGGCGGGCCCGGTACGGCCGGTGAGCACGGAGTCGTGACCGGCCGCGCCGAGGGCGCCGCGCCGCTGCCGTGTCTCGGCCTCCATGGTCTCGATGAGCGCCTCGACGTCGTCGAGGTGGCGCAGCCGGTTGGGCGCGAGCGGTGCCAGGTCCTCGCCGAAGCCGACGAGCGTGATCGTCATGCGGTCGGACCAGCCGTTGGTGGCCAGTTCGGCGGCGACGGAGGCGAAGACGCCGGCGCGGTCGGCCTCGCTCCCGCTCAGGGAGACGATGCCGGGCACGGCCTCCAGATTGAGCAGCAGCCGCGAGTCGTCCATGGTGCCGAGGCTGACGAGGCCCGGGTACGGAGCGGCGGTGTCGACCTCTTCGTACCGCTCGGCGTCCGCCCGTGCCAGCATCCAGAACGTCTGGTCCTGCCCGAGCTGCCACGGCGTGGGCGGCTTCCCGGCCGGCTGGGCGAGCTGGAGGTGCAGATCGCCGTTGCCGCCGAGCCAGGCCGCGTAGACGGTCGGCAGCGGGCGCGACTCGTCCGCGAGCGCGGCCGCGAGTCCGCGCAGCGACAGGTCGAGAAGGCGCACGCCCTCGGGGTCGGCGCCGACGAGCAGCGCGTCCTGGGCGTCCGCGGCGGACCCCGTCGGGACCGGCGGCTCCATGCCGCGCCGCCCACCGACCGCGCCGAGAGCCGACTGCCACAGTGCCTGGCGGCGGCGCCGGCCGAGGGCGCCGAGGAGGCCGGCGGCGAGAAGGGGCGCGCCGACGAGGGTCTCGGGCAGCCCGAAGGAGAACCCGCTCTCCTCGGAGGCCGTCTGCGAGGTCTGCTCGTGCTGCCCGTGCGGTGCGGCTTCGGCGGGTGCGCGTTCGCCCTGCCGTCCGCTGTCGTCGCCGGGCCGCTGCCGGGGCACGTGGATGTGCGCGGTGTCCCGGTCGCCCTGGTCGGCCTGCCGACCGCCGCCGGCGCCCTGCTTGCCGCCGCCCTGCTGGTGGTCGCCGGTCCTGGCGTAGTCGTTGATCTGCTGCTGGACCTGCTCCGAGACCTCGGGTGCCGCGTCGGGCATCTCGACGAGCTCGCCGCCGTGGGCGTCGCCGGGCATCTCCAGGATCCAGCCGGGCCGGATGAGGCTGGCCTCGGACAGCTTGGACCCGTCGGGCTGCGTACGGTCCTTGTTGAGCTGGTAGATCTCCTTGTACCGGCGCCCGTCACCGAGGTGCCGCTGCGCGACCTCCCAGAGCGAGTCGTGGTGCCGGCCCTCGGGGGGCTGGATGCGGTAGTACTTCGTGTCGCCGTGCTCGGCGGAAGTGCCGCTGCCCGCCTGCGACGCCGCGTCGGCGGCCTGTTCGGCGACCGCGGCCGCGGCACCGGCGGCGGCCTGTTCCTGCTGCTGCCCGAACAGTCCGGGTGTCTGCTGGGCAGCGGCCACGGAGCCGTGCTGGTTGCCCTCCGGGCTCTGGCCGAACTGCGAGAGCCCCGGCGTGAAGCTCGCGGCGGCGGCGCCCACGAGCAGGACCGCCGCGACGAGCTGACGGGCCAGCAACTGGCTCGGCCCGGCGCCCGGTACACGGTTCGGCAGCCCGACGCCCGACAGCGCGGCCTTCACCTCGACGAGCACACACGCGCTGAACTGCGCCCACGCCAGCCACACGATGACCGTCAGCACGTGGATGAACGTGCCGACGGTGATCTCCTGCTGGAGCCATTCCCACCGGGGCGCCCCGTGCGGCAGCGGCCACCCCACGCTGACGACCAGCGCGCCGGGCACACCGGCGAGCAGCACCAGCAGGGCGACGAACGCCGCGAACGCCTTCGCGAAGTCACCGAACGTCCGACGACGCCGGGGCAGGGGCTGCGGCGTCCGATTCCTCGGACCCGGCGAACCGCCCGTCGAACTGGAAGTGGTGCGTCGCGCCATGGCGGATGTCCTGGGGTCGTGTGGGGAGGGTGTGAGGTCAGGGGTGAAGCGAGCCTACTGAGAGTTTACGGAGAGCGTCGAAGGTCGTGCAGGGGGCCACCGGAAGCGACCGCCCGTTTCGTCACCTACCGCCCCGTAGACCCGAGTTGCCGTCGGGCCCGGCCTCCCTCGGCACCTCGCGACCTTCACGCTCTCGCAACCCCACCGACACGGCACTCACGCTCCCCGCACAATTCCCTCGGGCGCTGCGATGCGACCTACGCGGCGGCCAGGTCGCACCACACGTACTTGCCGGTGTCGCCGCCCTGGCGCAGCGGATGCCAGCCCCAGTCGTCGGCGCAGGCCCGGACCAGGACCAGGCCCCGGCCCGCCTCCGCGTCGGCAGTGACGGGCAGCTCGTACGGCGGCGGCACCGGACTCCCGTCCCAGGCACCGATCCGCAGCACCCCGTCCCGCCAGTGCAGCCGCAGGGCCGCCGGCCCCTTCGTATGCCGTACGGCATTGGAGACCAGCTCCGCCGCCAGCAGCTCGGCCACGTCCGCGAGACGGATCAGG
>NZ_JBSFYW010000060.1:0-54042 GCF_053599975.1 Streptomyces sp. NPDC005141
GGGCGTGAACTTGTCGTGGTCGACCGCTGGTTCCCGAGCTCGAAGCTGTGCGGAGCCTGCGGAACGGTCCGTGAGAGTCTGCCGCTGCACGTCCGTGAGTGGACGTGCGGCTGCGGCGTGACGCATGACCGTGACGTGAACGCGGCGAAGAACATTCTCGCGGCCGGGCTGGCGGTGTCTGCCTGTGGAGACGGTGTAAGACCTCAACGGGAATCCTCCCGGACGGGGCAGTCGTCGGTGAAGCAGGAACCCCAGCGGGCGACCGCTGGAATCTCCCGCCTTTAGGCGGGGGAGGAAGTCAAGAACGGCTCCAGGTGTCGGAGGTGTGGGGTGTCTCTGAAGTGCCGGGCCCTTCGGCGGAGGTCGGGGCATTCGCGCGCTGCGGGCCGGGGTCCGGGATGTCCGCGCTTCGAGGGGTGCCCGAGTGGCCCGCGCGGTCGAAGGGCCCTGAGGCGGCGGATCAGGGAGAGGCGGACCGGGAGGAGACCGTGGCGCGGGCCTCGTCCCAGGTGGGCTGTGCCGCCGTACCGCCGTGCGCCCGCGTCGACAGCGAACCGCAGGCGGCGGCCACGGTGAGCGCGGAGGGCAGGTCGAGACCCCGCAGGGTCGCGGCGACGAATCCGGCGTCGAAGCTGTCGCCCGCGCCGACGGTGTCCACGGGGTCGACGGGCACGGCCGGTGCGTGTGACAGCCGTGTCCCCGCGCACGCGAGGGTTCCGTTCGCGCCGTCCTTGACGACGACCGTCGGTCCCCGGCCGGCCAGGAGGAGGGCGGCCGGGGCCAGTTCGGTCTCCCCGGACAGGGCGGACGCCTCCGCCGCGTTGGGCAGCAGGAAGTCGGTGAACCTCAGCACCGGGTCCAGGAGCCGGCGGTCCCATCGCCCGGCGGGGTCGTCATTGGTGTCGAGGGACGTGGTCGCGCCCGTCTGTCGAGCCTGGGCGAACACCGTGCCCAGCGACCGTGCCAGACGGGGCATCAGGAAGAAGGACGCCGCGTGCACGTGCCGGGAGGCCGCGAGCAGGTCCCGCGGCACGTCCTCGGGGCCGGTCGCCGTGAGACAGCCCGGCGCGGTGAGGATGGCACGGTCCCCGTCCCCGGCCGTGACGACCGTCGTGAGCGGGGTGGGCAGGACCGGGTCCGTGACCAGGAAGCCGACGTCGACGCCGCGTCCGGCGAGCGCCTCGCGCACGAAGGCGCCCGCGGGATCGTCACCGACCCGGCCCGCGAACGCGACCCGCAGCCCGAGCCGAGCGGCCCCGCACGCCATGATCGCCGCGGAGCCGCCGAGCACCAACGCGGCGTGTTCCACGAGCTGTTCGCGCTGCCCGAACATGAGGGGGCCGCGCAGCGGGCCGACCACGACATCCGGATTGGCGTCGCCCATGACCAGGAGATCGAAGGATTTCATGCCGGCTAGCCCTTCAGCCCGCTCGAAGTCAGTGACTGGACAAAGGTCTTCTGCGCGAGGAGGAACGCGACCAGGACGGGCAGCACGGTGATCACATTCCCCGCCATCACCGCCGACCACCGCGTGTGGTGCTGTCCCTGGAACGTCGTCAGACCGAGTTGCAGCGTGTACCGGGTGTCGTGGTTGATCGCGATGAGCGGCCAGGACAGGTCGTTCCAGGTGCTCAGGAACGTCAGCACCGCGACGGTGGCCAGCGCGGGCCGGGCCAGCGGCAGCACGATCGAGAACAGCACCCGCAGCCGCGAACAGCCGTCGATCCAGGCCGCCTCCTCCATCTCCCGGGGCAGGGCGAGGAAGAACTGCCGGAACAGGAAGACCGCGAACGGGGTGACGAGCGAGGGCACGATCAGCGCGCCGAGCGTGTCGATGAGCCCCAGCTCCTTCATCACCAGGAACGTCGGGATCATCGTGAGCTGGAAGGGGATCACCATCGTCGCCAGCATCAGGCCGAGCAGCGCCCGTGATCCGGCGAACCGCATCCGCGCGAAGGCGTAGCCGCCCAGTGCCCCGAGCAGCAGATTCGACAGGACGGCCGCCAATGCGACGATCAGTGAATTGGCGAACCAGCGGGGGAACATCGCGTTGCCGAGCACATAGCGGTAGCCGCCCAGGTCGACGCCCTTCGGCCACAGCGCGGGCGGGAACCGGTTGATCTCCGCGTTGGACATCACCGAGCTGAGCACCAGCCACACCAGCGGCAGCGCGAAGCACAGAGTGAGCGGCGCCAGCAGCAGATGCCAGGCGCTCACCTTCCGGGAGGCGGTGGGTGAACTCATCGGACCGCTCCTTCCGTACGGGCCTGTCGGCGCCGTGCGAGGTGCAGCGCCCCGCCCGCCACCAGGAGGGCGGCCGCCAGGACGTACGCCGCCGCGGCCCCGTAGCCGGCCGTGAACATCTGGAACGCCTGCTGCCAGACGAAGTAGACGACCACGCCGGTCGAGCCGAGGGGCCCGCCCTTCGTCGTCACATAGATCAGGTCGAAGACCTGGAGTGCCGTGATCAGCTGCCACAGCAGCAGGAACACGGTGACCGGGGTGAGGGTCGGCAGGGTGATGTGGCGCAGCACCCGCCAGCGGCCCGCCCCGTCGATCCGGGCGGATTCCACGAGTTCGGGAGGGACGTCCTGGAGTGCGGCCAGATAGACGACCACACAGAAGCCGACGCCGCTCCACAGCGAGATCAGCACCAGCAGATAGATCGCCTGGTCCGGGTCGGTGAGAAAGCCCTGAGGGGACAGGCCGATCTTGTGCAGCAGGGAGTTCGCGGCGCCGAACTCCGGATCGAGGATGAACGAGAAGAGCACGCCCTGCGCGGTCGCCGACACCACGAACGGAACGAAGATGAGCGTGCGGTAGAGGCCGATGAAGCGGATACGGCGGTTCAGCGCCAGGGCGAGCACCAGCCCGCCGAGCAGGCTGAGCGGCACGTACAGGGCGGAGTAGAGCAGCGTATTGCCCACGGCCGTTCGGAAGTTGGGGTCCTGGACCAGCGCCCGGTAGTTGTCGAGGCCGACCCAGCGGCCGGGGGTGACCAGATCGTCGGCCCGGAAGGAGAGCAGCAGCGACCAGATGACGGGCACGATGCTCAGACCCAGGATCACGACGACCGCCGGGCTGATGAACCCCCAGGCGGTGGCCGTCTCGCGACGGGCCCGGCGGCGTGCGGCGCGGCGTGCGGCGGCCGGGCTCACCGCGGCGCCGGGTGCGAGTGTGAGGGCGCGGGGAAGAGTGGACATGACGGCCTCCTTCACCTGGAAGTCAGGTGGGAACGTCGGAAGTCGAGGTCACCGGGGGATGAGCAGGGCGGCGTCGGCCTTGTCCGCGCACCGGTGGATGGCGTGGGCGGGGGAGTCCTTGCCGAGCAGGACCGAGATGATCGCCTCGCCGAGGGCCTGGGAGATCTGCGGGTAGGCCGCGTGCACCGGCCGGACCCGGGCGGAATCGAGCGCGTCGGTGAACACGTCGAGTCCCCTGGTCGTCGCGGAGTGGGCGCGCCACTCCGGCCGCCGGGCGGTGCCCGAGCTGAGCGGCAGGCTGCCGGCCGAGATGCCCCAGCGCGCGTCCTGGGCCGGCCGGCTCATCCAGCGGACGAACTCGACGGCGGCCCGGGAACGGGCCGCGCCGTTGTCGAACACGGTCCAGGTGTCGGGTCCGGAGATGGTGACCGGCGTGCCGTTGTAGGTCGGCAGCGGGACGACGTCGTAGTCGACCTTCGCGGTGATGATGTCCGGAAGCTGCCAGGGCCCGGTCGCCACCATGGCCATACGGCCGCCCAGGAAGACCTGGTACATCTGCTCGCCGCCCGGCTTCGGGTCGACGTACACGCTCTTGTCGCGGGTCAGCCGGGCGAGGGTCTCCAGTGCCTGGGTGCCCTGCTCGGCGAATCCGATGCCCTGGCCGTCGGCGGCGACCACGTCGCCGCCCAGGTCCCAGATCATCGGCCACAGCCGCCAGACGGTGTCCTCGTCGCCCGTGCCCGGCCATCCGGTGCCGAACACCCCGCGCCCGGAGTCTGTCAGCCGCCGCGCGGTGTCGGTGAACTCGTCCCAGCTCCAGCCCGGCTCCGGGAAGGGGACTCCGGCCTGCTGGAACAGCTTCTTGTTGTAGACGACGGCCAGCGAGTCGAGCACCGCCGGGGCGGCGCGCACCTTGCCGTTGACGGTGACCGCGTCCCGTACCGGAGCCCAGAAGGAGTTCCAGGGCGGGTCGCCCTCCCGCAGCGCGGACGTCAGGTCGACGACCCGGGGGCTGCGCGCGACGCTGGCCAGGTCCGAGCCGAAGACGTAGGCGATGTCGGGGTAGGAGCCGGCGGCGAGCGCGGCCGTCACCTTCTGGAGCATCGCGTCGGCCAGCACCCCGCCGCCCGAACTGTCCACGCGGATGCGTGGATGGGTGCGGTTGAACTCGGCCACCAGCCCCTCCACGACCTTCCTGGCCGTGTCGTTCTGGCCGTGCCACAGCTCGACGGTCACCCGGCCGTCGGCACCGACGCCGTCCGAGGGGCCGGCGCAGCCCGCGATCGCTCCGGCGGCCGCCGCGCCCAGAAGCAGCCGGCGCCGCGGAATCATGCCTGTCATCCCAGCCCCCGTCAGCGGGTTCTGCGGACGTAGTCCGCGCTGCCGGGCGTCGAGACCAGTACGTCCCGCCGTACGATGCTCAGCCGGTCACCGAAGGCCGAACGGGCCTTGCGCAGACCGCTGTCGGTGTACTCGATCACGACCACGCGGTCGTGGAACGCCTTCGCGTACGCCCCGCACTCGTCGTACTCTCCGCACTCCTCCGCCACCGCGAAGTCGAGCCCGGTCCGCGACCTGAGCCCCGCCAGTTCGACGGTGTTCTTCTGCCCGATCGCCAGATGCCGGGCGTGCGCGTGCTGCGACAGCAGGCGGATGAACGCGGTGGCGTCGTCCGCGGTCAGCAGCTTCCTGGAGCGGGTGTAGCTGTCGAAGTTGTCCGGTTCGACCGCGTCGAATCCCTTCCGGGCGCAGTCGTCGATCCACCGGTCGACGCGCGCGGCCACCCGTTTGCGCTTGGCCGGCGTGCGGATGTCGAGCAGCGCCTCGTTCCAGTCCTCGTCGACGACGACCTTGCCGTGCGCGTCCCGCAGCAGCAGGTCGGCGGGCCACTGCCCGCGTTCCTCCGGCTGTGCCTGGAACGCGTTGACGTAGCAGATGTTGTACAGGCCCGGCGCGGGGGACGCCGCGCGGTCGCGGCTGACGATGCGGACACCGGCGGCCGGGGGATAGGCGCCGCCGATCTGGTAGTCGAAACCCGCGTGGAGCGGCGGGAGTTTCACGGCGGTCGCCGTCCGGTCGGGGCGGTGCGTCGGTTTCGGTGAACCGGCCGCCGTTCCGACCCGCGCCGAGGGTTCGGCCGGGGTTCTGGAGGGCGCCGGGGAGGCGGCCGGGGTCCTGGACGTCCTGCTCGGGCTCTTCGGCGATGCGCTCGCATTCTTTCCCGAGTCGCAGCCCGTGAGGGTCATAAGACCGGCCAGGGCAGTGGCTGTACCCAGAATTCCGGCGCGGAGAACACGTTTGACGGGGGGCATGTCCGCTCCATCAATCGCGAGTACGTCCCCGCCTCGGACGCTGCGCGCGATCCTGGCGACTTTGGCCGGACTTGAACCTAGTCCGCTACCGGCTGGGCGTACCTCTGCGTGCCGGGTCGCACCACGGCACGCCAGGATCAAATCGTGCATGCCCGACTTCGTCAAGGGGCGGCCCCGGCCACGGGGCACGCCGCGGCCGCTGCTCCGCCGGCCGGAGCGCGGGCCGGTCACTCGACGGATGCCGCCGCCGGGGAAGTGCCCCGATGCTGGCCGGGCGCCCGTCGGGAGGCCGGGCACGGCCATGGAGCGGACCGCGGGGACATCGAGGAGAGCAGGCACGCCATGCCCATCGGAATCATCGGCGCCGGAGCCGTCGGCCGGGCCCTCGCGGGGCGGTTCGTCCGGGCGGGCGAGCAGGTGGTCATCAGCAACAGCCGTGGCCCCGCGTCGCTGCGGGACCTCGCCGCCCGGACCGGACCCGCGCTGAGACCCGCCACCGTCGGCGAGGCCGCGGACCAGGAGATCGTCGTCCTCGCCGTGCCGTGGCGCCGGCTCGGCGAGGCGGTGGCCGCGGCGGACGTCACCGACTGGCAGGAGCGGATCGTCGTCGACACCACCAACCCGCTGGGCCCGCCGGACTTCCGGGCCCCCGACCTCGGCGGCCGCGTCTCCAGTGAGATCGTCGCCGACCTGGTGCCCGGCGCACGGCTGGTCAAGGCCTTCAACACGCTGCCGCCGGACGTCCTCGGCGCCGATCCGCTGACTTCGGCGGGACGGCGTGTGATCTTCCTCTCCGGCGACCACGCCCGCGCCAACGAACGCGTCGCCCGTCTCGCCCGGCGCGTGGGCTGGGCCGCGACGGATCTCGGCCGACTCGCGGACGGCGGGCGTCTGCAGCAGTTCCCCGGCGGTCCGCTCGCCGCACTGAAACTCGTCATGGAGCCCTGACCTGACGCTTTATTGTCAGGACATGACCGGAGAGCGCATCGCACTGGCCGTGCACGAGCACGGCGGAGACGGACCACCCCTGCTCCTCCTGCACGGAGCGGGACGCACGCTCGCCGACTGGGCCGCCGTCGCCCCGCTGCTCGTCCCCCACCACCGGGTGCTCGCCGTCGACCTGCGCGGACACGGCCGCTCACCCGCGGGCACCTGGAGCCTCCCGGAAGTGCTCGCCGATCTCGAACGGGTCCTGGAGCGGTACGACATCCCCCACGCGCTGCCCGTCGGCCACTCCCTCGGTGGGATGCTCGCCGTGCTCCACGCGTCGCGGCACCCGGACGTCACGCCCGGCGCGGTGAACCTCGACGGGTACGGATGGGGCCGCCCCGACCAGTACGTGGGACTCGACACCGCGTACGTCGAGGAACGCCTCCTGCAGGTACGGAAGTTGGCGCATGCCAGGTTCGGCCTCCCGCTCCCGGCCGACGGGTTGCGGGAGCTGCTCGCACGGCAGCGCGAGGTGTCCGGGCAACTGGGCATCCCCTACGAGCTGCTGGAGGCGGGCGCCGTGCGGTCGCTGCGGGAGCGGCCCGACGGAACGTTCGACGTGGGACCGGAGCAGGAACACGCTCGGGAGATGCTCGCCGCGATCGACTCGCTCGACCTCTTCGCCCTGTTCCGCGGCACGCCCGTACCCCAGCTCATCGGGCGCGCGCTGCGGCCCGGTCCGGCGATCCACGGGATGGACTGGTTCGACGCGCTGATGGCCGCCTACGCGCGGGGACTCGCCCGGGATCTGGCCCGGCTGGCCGAGGAGCGCGCCGATGTGGCGGTCGTCGAGATCGACGCAAGCCACGCGATGCTCCTGGAGAACCCGAAGGCCGTCGCCGACGCCGTCCTCGCCTTCACCTCCACGGCGATCCCCGGACCCGCCGAATGACGCCGGCCGGAGACGAGTGGATCGTCGGCCGCGACCGGGAATTGACCCTGCTGGCCCGCCTGGTGGACGAACTCGCGGCGGGCGGCTCGGAGTCCTTGGTGGTGACGGGCGGCCCCGGCGCGGGCAAGAGCGTCCTGCTGGACGCCACGGCCCGCACCGCGCGGCGGGCCGGCGTACGGGTGCTGCGCTGCCGGGGCAGCGAAGGGGAGTCCGAGCTGGCGTTCGCCGGACTGCACCAACTCCTGCGCCCCGTCCTCGACCTGGCCGGCGGCCTCCCCCCGCGCCAACGCACAGCGCTGCTGGGCGTGTTCGGACTCGACGACTGCACCGAACCGGCGTCCGACCCGATGCTGACCGCGCTCGGCGCCCTGACCCTGCTCTCCGACGCCGCCGAACGGGCCCCCGTCCTGCGCGTCGTCGACGACGCGCACTGGATGGACCTGGGCACGCTCGACGTCCTCGCCTTCGTGGCCCGGCGCCTGGAAGGCGAGCCGGTCACCCTGGTCCTGGCGGCCCGCGACACCGACGTACCCCCTCAATTTGCCCGGGAAATACGGCAGTTGACGGTCGACCCGCTCGATCAGGCGTCCGCCGCGCTCCTTCTCGACCACCAGCCGCAACCACCAGCGGGACGAGCCCGCTCGCACGTCCTCGAACAGGCCGCGGGCGTCCCTGCTGGCCGAACCGGACGACGCCGAGCGGCACTTCGAGTGGGCCCTGGCCGATCCGGCGGGGGACCAGTGGCCCTTCGAGCGGGCCCGGGTCCGCCTCGACGACGCTGAGTGGCTGCGCCGCCGCCGGCGTGCCGTGGCCGCCCGCCCGCTGCTCGGCGCCGCGCTGCACGTCTTCGAGCGGCTCGGCGCCCACCCCTGGACCGAACGGGCCCGCGCGGAACTCCGGGCCGCCGGCGTCACCCCCGGCACCACGTCCCGGACCTCCCTCGACGCCCTCGCCGAACTGACCGCGCGGCAGGTCCAGATCGCCCGTCTCGCCGCGGCCGGACTCACCAACCGGGAGATAGGGGAACGCATCTTCCTCTCCCCGCGTACGGTCGGCTTCCACCTGTACCGGGTCTTTCCCAAACTCGGCATCACCTCCCGGGGCCAACTCCGGGACGCGCTAGCCGACTTGCCGGAGTAGTCCGCCCTTGGCGCGGACCGGCCGGCGGGAGGTCCTCGACCGTCCTCCGACCGTCCCTTCGCACCGTGCCGCTCATGCCTCACGCCAGGCCGATACCCGGTCCGGGGGAAGCCTGCGCGCGTGACGCCGGCGGGCCCGCACCGGATGCGCCACCTCAGTGACGCGGCGGATGCGGGGGAGGGGGTGGCAGCGTCGTGACGTCCGGTGCCGGCTCGGGCCAGACGAGCAGCACCGGACAGGGCGCGTGGTCCACGACGAAACGCCCGGCCGGTCCCAGACTGTGCGGGCCCAGCCGGCTGCGGTCGCCGTCGCGGGCCAGCACGAGCAGATCGGCCCCCTCGGCCGCGGCGACCACCTCCCGCTCGACCCGGCCGGCGCGCTCCAGCCGCGTCGCCGGGCCGCCCAGCCGCGCGGCCGCCGTGTCCAGGAGCTCCGCGCCCGAGATCGTACCGAGGGATTCCAGGAGGTCGCCCGGGTCGGACTCGGAGCGTCCGCGGCCGAGGAGCCCCGCGAAGGCGCCGTGCGCGAGACCGGGCACCCCGGGGTCCGCGACGTGCAGCAGCACCACGTCCGTCGCACCGGGAGCGTGCGTGTGTACGGCGTCCACGCACGCGGGCCATGTTCCCTCGACCAGCCAGACGACCACCCGCATACCCATCAGCCTCCGATGACGTGGAGCGAGACCCACAGCGCCAGTACGGCGGGAACCAGCGCCGCGGGCACGGCGATCAGGCCCAGCCGGGTGAACTCCTTGAGGTCGACGCCGTGTTCGTGCTGATGCACGATACGCCGCCACAGCAGCGTCGCCAGGGAACCGGCGTACGTCAGATTGGGCCCGATGTTGACGCCGAGCAGGACGGCCAGCACCGCGCCCGCACCCGAGTCGGCGGCCAGCGGCAGCAGGACGAGGACCGCGGGCAGGTTGTTGATCAAGTTGGCCAGCACGGCCGCGAGCGCGGCGATGCCGAGCAGCGCGGGCAGCGAGCTGCCGTCCGGCAGGAGCCGGTCGAGGGCGTCGGCCAGACCGTTGTCGACCACCGCGCGGACGACGATGCCGAGCGCGAGAACGAAGGCGAGGAAGGACGGCGCGGCTGCCCGCACCACGGTGAACGGGGTGGCGCGGCGGCGGACGAGGGCACGGGTGGCCAGGACGAGTGCCCCCGCCGCCGCGGACCAGGCCGGATCGAGGCCGGCCACCGAGGCGACGACGAAGCCGGCCAGGGTGCAGCCCACGGTGATCAGCGCGAACAGCGGCACGTCCGGAGGTTCCTCCGCCCGACCGGGGAGCGCGCCCGCCCCGAGGTCACGGGCGAAGAAGCGCCGGAAGACCACGTACTCGGCGCCGATCGCGACCAGCCAGGGCAGCACCATCAGCGCGGCGAACCGGGTGAAGCTCAGACCGCTGGCCGTGAACGCGAGCAGGTTGGTGAGGTTGGAGACCGGCAGGAGCAGTGAGGCGGTGTTCGACAGGTGGGTGCAGGCGTACACATGCGGTTTCGGGCGGGCCCCCATTCGCGCGGCCGTCGCGAACACGACCGGCGTGAGCAGCACGATGGTGGCGTCCAGGCTGAGTACCGCCGTGATCGCCGAGGCGAGGACGAAGACCGCCGTCAGCAGCCGGCCGGGCTGTCCCGCGGCCCAGTGGGCCATCCACGCGCCACAGGCGCGGAAGAGCCCCTCGTCGTCGCAGAACTTGGCCAGGACGAGGACCGCCGCCAGGAAGCCGATCACCGGACCCAGGTGCGCGGCCTCCGCGCGGACGTGGTCCCAGGAGATGGCCCCCGTGGCCAGGACCAGCCCCGCGGCGGGCACCGCCACGACCGCCTCCGGCCAGTTGAACGGCCGCACCACCGCGCACACGAGGACGGCCGCGAGCAGGACGACGGACAGTGCCTCGGCGAACGGACTGCCCAGAGCGGCGGCGAGCGGCGCGGCGACATGGGTACCGAGCCCGGGGGAGAGCGGTGCGGTGACATGGTTGCCGGTGCCGGCGGAGAGCGCCTCGGCGAGGGGGGTGCCGGCTGTGCCGGAGACTCCTTGGACGAGCGGGCTGTTCAGGATTCGGTCCTCCGGGCGGTGATGGCGGCGCGCTCCCATCACATCAGACGAGACCTCTCCCGCCCCTCAGCACCCTCGCGCCGCGTCGCCGGTCTGCCCCGCCCTCGCTCCCGAACGGCTTCACGCCGAGTCGGCGAATGCGCCCTGCGCGTCGCTCCTGCGATGCCGGCGCGCCGCGTCGGCGTCCTGGCCCGTCCTCGCCCCCGAACGGACCGCCGGGCCATGAGCGCCGCTCACTCTTCGCCGACGAGTGACAGCTCCGCCCAGATCGTCTTGCCGTCCGGTGTGTGCCGGCTGCCCCAGCGCTGGGTGAGCTGGGCGACGAGGAGCAGCCCGCGCCCGCCCTCGTCGGAGGATTTCGCACGCCGCAGATGCGGCGCGGTATGGCTGCTGTCCGAGACCTCGCAGATCAGGGTCTCGTCGTCGTGGATGAGTCGCAGCCGAATCGGTGACTCGCCGTAGCGGATGGCGTTGGTGACGAGTTCGCTCACCACGAGCTCGGCCGTGAAGGTGGCCCCGGTCAGCTCCCAGACCTCCAGCTGGTCGGCGACCTGCTTGCGGATCGGCGCGACGAGAGCGGGGTCGGCGGGGATGTCCCAGGTGGCCACGTGGGAAGCGGCGAGGCCATGGGTACGGGCGAGCAGCAGCGCCACGTCGTCCGGTGCTCCGCCCGCCGGAAGCAGCGCCTGGAGGATCGCGTGCGCCGCCCCCTCGAGGGACTGCGACGACTCCTCCAGCGCCCGGCACAGGAGCCGGTGGCCGGTGTCGAGGTCCCGTTCGCGGCTCTCGAGCAGGCCGTCGGTGTACAGCGCGAGCACCGTGCCCTCGGGCAGGTCGAGCTCGATGGACTCGAAGGGCAGCCCGCCCAGGCCGAGCGCCGGACCGGGCGGCACGTCGATCTCCCGGGGCACGCCGTTCGGCAGCAGGACGACGGGCGGCGGATGGCCCGCCCGGGCGAGGGTGCAGCGCCGGGAGACCGGGTCGTACACGGCGTAGATGCACGTGGCGCCGACCTCCCCGGTGGTGCCCTCGGAACCGGCCTCGGCGGACAGCCGGACGACGAGGTCGTCGAGGTGGGTGAGCAGCTCGTCCGGAGCCAGGTCGATGTCGGCGAGCGTACGGACGGCGGTGCGCAGCCGGCCCATCGTCGCCGAGGCCTGGATGCCGCTGCCGATGACATCGCCGACGACCATGGCGACCCGCATCCCGGACAGCGGGATCACGTCGAACCAGTCACCGCCCACCCCGGCACGCGCCGCGGGCAGATAGCGCGACGCCGCCTCCAGGGCCGCCGTCCGCGGGAGGGACTGGGGAAGCAGGCTGCGCTGCAGGGCGAGCGCGGTCTGCCGCTCACGGGAGAAGCGGCGGGCGTTGTCGATGCAGACGGCCGCCCTGGCCGTGACCTCCTCGGCGAGCAGCACGTCGTCGGCGGTGAAGGGCTCGGGCCGCCGGAACCGGCTGAGGACGGCCACCCCGAGGGTCCGGCCGCGGGCCCGGACGGGCACCGACATGGTGGTGTGGATGCCGTACTCCCGGACGCGCTTGCCGCGGACCTCGTCCCAGCTCAGCCACTCCTCCAGCGTGCCGTCCGCGTTGGGCGCGACGAGTGGCCGGCCGACGATCAGGGAGTCGGCCTGCGGGGAGGACGCGGGGTAGACGTCGACGTCGCCGGGTTCGACGACCGCTTCGGGGCTGCCCGGGTTCACCGACTGGTGGGCGGCGCGGCGGAGCGTGACCGGGGCGGCCGGCGGCTCGACACCGTACTCGCCGCCGTTCTCCGGGGGGTCCAGCAGATCGACGCTGACGAAGTCGGCGAGGGCGGGAACACAGACGTCGGCCAGTTCCTGGGCCGTCCGGGTGACGTCGAGGGTGCTGCCGATGCGCACGCTCGCCTCGTTGACCAGCTGGAGCCGCTCGCGCGCCCGGTACTGCTCGGTGAGGTCGTGGGCGGCCACACACACGCCGTGCACCGTCCCGTCGGAGTCGGTCAGCGGTGCGATCCTCGCGAGCCAGTGGTGCGCCCGGTCGTCGCCGCCGCCGCGCCCGTACGTCTCCACGTCGCGCCCGCGGCCGGAGACGAGGACGTCGGCCATCTCGCGCTCCAGCTGCTCACCGGTCCGCGGGTCGCCGATCTCGGAGGCCCGCAGGCCCCGGATACGGTCCTCCGGGAGGCCGATCACCTCGGACATCGCGTCATTGACGCCGTACAGCCGCAGCCGTTCGTCGTAGACGGCCATGGCGCAGGGCGACTGGGCGAGGACCGCGCGGACCAGCGGGGTGTCCAGGGCGCGGGGCCCGTGGCCGTCCAGTGGGGTGACCACGAGCCAGTCGCCGCTCTGCTCGAGGCGGTGGGCGAGCAGCCACACGGACAGGACACGGCCGTCGCGGTGACGCAGGGCGAGCACCCCGTTCCAGTGCTTGCGGGTGGGTCCCGGTGGTGCGGTGGTGTCGGGGGAGACGAGGAGTTCCGCCGCCGGGCGGCCCTCGACCTCCTCGGGCGCGTACCCCAGGAGCCGCCGGGCGCCCTCGCTCCAGCGGATCAGGGTGCCGTTCTCGTCGATGACCGCCCGTGCAGTGGCGGCCTCGTCGAGGGGGTGGACCGGGCTCATCGTCGCCACTTTCCCTTGTGCACACTCACAGTGAACAAGCGCGTCATCCGGGTTCCAGCCTAGTGGCTGGGCACCCCGCGCACCGCCGAACCCGGACGGCCCGGACAGCCATTCGTACGGTGAGTTTTCGGCCGATGCGACCGGCGGGACGGAAGTGACCGCCTGCCCCTTGACTCCGCCGCATACCCCACCGTCAGAATCTGTTTGTTCACGATCAGTTGTGATGACTTATGGGAACTGGTGAGGGAGACGCCGTGACGGTCACGCGCAGATCGGTATTGATCGCAGGAACGGCCGTACCCGCCGTCGGCACGCTCTCCGGCGTCGCCGAAGCCCGGCCGGTGTCCCCCGAGCACGCCGCGGGACGCCGCACACTCCCGCTGCGCGACGGCTGGCGTTTCGCGCTGGTCGACGCGGGCGGCATCACCGACCCGACCGGCACCTACACAGGGGCCGAGCGGCCCGGCTACGACGACTCGGCGTGGCGGGCCGTGGCGGTACCGCACGACTGGAGCATCGAGCAGACCCCCACCACGGAGCACGGCACCACGAGCGGCACCGGGTTCTTCCCCGGCGGCCTCGGCTGGTACCGCACCTCCTTCACCCTGCCGCCCGCCTTCGCCGGCAAGCGGATCTCCGTGGAGTTCGACGGTGTGTACATGGACGCCTCCGTGTACTGCAACGGCGAGGAGGCCGGCCGCCACCCGTACGGATACACCGGCTTCGCCTTCGATCTGACCGGCTCGCTGCACACGGACGGCAGCACCGCGAACGTCATCGCGGTCCAGGTCCGCAACCAACTCCCCAGCAGCCGCTGGTACTCGGGCAGCGGCATCTACCGCGAGGCCCGGCTGGTCGTGACGGAGGCGATCCATGTCGCGCGCTGGGGGACATGTGTCACGACACCGGAGGTCGGTGGGGACCGGGCGGTCGTCCGGGCCCGGACGACCGTCGTCAACGAGTCCGGTGCCCCGGCCGACGTGCGGGTGATCTCGACCGTCATCGGCCCCGACGGCCGGACCGCCGCCCGAACGAGCGGCACGGTCACGGTCGGCGACCGGATCGAGGAGACCCACGAACTCACCGTCGACAAGCCGAAGCTGTGGGACTTCGCGACCCCGGAGCACCGCTACACGCTGGAGACCGAACTGCGCGTCGGGGGCACCGTCGTCGACACCTTCCGCACGCCGTTCGGCATCCGCACGTTCCGCTTCGACCCGGACGAGGGCTTCCACCTCAACGGCGTCCACGCCAAGATCAAGGGCGTCGACCTGCACCACGACCAGGGCGCGCTCGGCGCGGCGGTCAGCATCGACGCAGTACGCCGCCAGCTGACCATCATGAAGTCGATGGGCGTCAACGCCTTCCGCACCTCCCACAACCCGCCCTCGCCGCAGATCGTCCAGGTCTGCGAGGAACTGGGCATCGTGATGATGGTGGAGGCCTTCGACTGCTGGCGGACCGGCAAGACGACCTACGACTACGGCCGCTTCTTCGACGAGTGGGGCGAGAAGGACGCCACCGAGATGGTCCTCGCGGCCCGCAACTCGCCGGCCGTGGTGCTCTGGTCCATCGGCAACGAGGTGCCCGACTCCACCTCCACCGCCGGTCTCGCCATGGCCGACCGGATCATCGGCGCCATCAGGGCCGCGGACGACACCCGCCCGCTCGTCATCGGCTCGGACAAATACCGCCGCCTTCCCGCGAAGGGCTCCGCGGCCGACCTCATGCTCGCCAGGCTCGACGGCCTCGGCCTGAACTACAACACCGCCAAGTCGGTGGACGCCCTGCACGCCGCCTACCCCCGGCTGTTCCTCTTCGAGTCCGAGTCGTCCTCCGAGACCTCGACCCGCTCCGCGTACCAGGAGCCGGAACACCTCAACACCGGGGAGAACCACACCCCGGGCAGGCGCGCGGTCTCCTCCTACGACAACAACCTCGCCTCCTGGACGATGAGCGGCGAGTACGGACACAAGAAGGACCGCGACCGCGCCTGGTTCGCGGGCCAGTTCCTGTGGTCCGGCATCGACTACATAGGCGAACCCACGCCGTACGACGTCTTTCCGGTGAAGGCATCCTTCTTCGGAGCGGTCGACACGGCCGGTTTCCCGAAGGACTTGTACCACCTGTTCAAGAGCCAGTGGACGAGCGAGCCCATGGTCCATCTGCTGCCCATGAGCTGGAATCACACGGTGGGGGACACCGTCGAGGTCTGGGCCTACGCGAACGTCGACACCGTCGAGCTGTTCCTCGACGGGAAGTCCCTCGGCACGCGGACGTTCGACACCAAGAAGACCATCGACGGGCGTACGTACCTGGAGACCACGGAAGCGACCGGCGACGACAAGACCTTCACCGGCGGCCCGTACCCCGGGAGTTACACGAGCCCGAACGACAGCGCGGGCAAACTGCATCTCACCTGGAAGGTCCCCTTTGCGCCAGGGGAGTTGAAAGCGGTGGCGCGGCGCGGCGGCAGGGCGGTCGCGACGGACGTCCTGCGCACGGCCGGGGCCGCCCACGCGATACGCCTGACGCCGGACCGCACCTCGCTCGCGGCCGACGGCCGTTCACTGGTGTTCGTGACCGCCGAAGTGGTCGACGCCCACGGTGTCGTCGTGCCCGACGCGGAACACCCCATCGCCTTCGACGTCGACGGGGGATCGCTCGCCGGCCTCGACAACGGCCGCCAGGAGAGCGCAGAGCGCTATCAGGCGAGCACCCGGACCGCCTTCCACGGCAAGGCGCTCGCCATCGTCCGGTCCGGGACGAAGGCGGGCGCTCTGAAGGTGACCGCGCGGGCGAAGGGGCTGCGGGCGGGCTCCACGACCGTGCGCGCCACCCCGGCAGGACCGGGGGCGAGCACCCCGGTGACGCCGTTCGGGCCCGACCACCCAGCGGCCCCGAACTACCCCTACGCGGACGCCGGTTACTCGGGCCGCCCGGACACCCTGCCGACCGCGATGCTGGACGGCGAGGCGGCCACCGGATGGTCCAACGCCTTCTACAAGTCGGCGACCGCGCTGCTGCCCGCCTTCGGCGGAGCCCGCCCCGAGGACTGGGTGTCGGTCACCTGGGCGCGCCCCCGCCGCGTCGACCGTGTCGAGGTCTCCTTCACCGTCGACGCGACTCACACCCGCCCGGCCTCGGTCGAGGTGTCGGTGTGGGACGGGAAGCGGTACGCGCCGGTGCGGGGGGCCGCCGTCGACTGGGCCACGGCGTCGGACGCGCCGACCGTGATCACCTTCGACGCGGTACGCGGCTCACGGCTGCGCCTCGTCATGGCGAGCGGGCACCCGGGCGGGGCCGACGGCGGCCTGCGCATCAGCCGCCTGGAGGTCCCGGTCGTCTGAGGGGCCTGGGATGAGGGCCCGCCGCTCAGCTCGCGGTGCTCGACGAAGACCCGCGTCGGGCCGTCGGCGACCGCTCCGGGGCTGCCGGACATGGCTCGCCTCCCTTGATGCGCTCACCACCGCGAGGGGAGGAGCGGGCCCGGATGCGACAGCGGACGGCCGAAGGGTTGCGCACGCCGCCGGGTCGGGTCGGAAGCGGCCCCGTGGGAGGCGCGAGAAGACGGGGTTGGTGGGTCCGGTTCCTTTTCCGGGCGAGCCGGGTCTGTACCTGGTGACCCGTCCACCGCGTCGACGGGTCACGCCCTTCGAACAGGAGAAACGTCATGAACGCCGATTCCGTGGAACTCGCCGGCCAGGTCGCCCGCGCGGCGCGCGGCCTGCGGGACCACACACAGCGGTCAGCCCTCAGCGGCAAGCGTGAACTCCCCACCCCCTGCGCCGACTTCGACGTACACCGGCTCAGTGAGCATCTGCTCGGCGTGCTGGTCACCGGTGCCCGCGCGGCAGCGAAGGAGGCGCCGGCGGCGGACGCCCCGACGGCCCTGACCGAAGCCCCCTGGGTGGTCTTCCCGCCGCTCGTCGACAAGCTCGCCGCCGCCTGGTCCGAGCCGGGCGCCTGGGAGGGGGAGACACCCTTCGCCGGAAGCGTCCGCCCCGCGCCGGTCGCCGGGATGATCACCATCATGGAGCTGACCGTGCACGGCTGGGACCTGGCCACCGCCACCGGTCAGCCGTTCACGGCGGACGACGACGTGATCGCCACCGCCACGGCCGTAGCCGGACAGATCGCCGAGAGTGCCCGCGCCGACGGGGCCTTCGGTCCTGAGGTCGAGCCCGCCCCCGACGCCACGCCCCTGGAGCGGCTGCTCGCCCTGACCGGCAGGAAGACCGTCTGAGCACAGGCCCGGACCCGCGGTCCACCCGGGCCCCCGCCCGGGACCGCGAACCGCGTGGCGCGCACCTCGCCACGCGGTTCCGCCGACTGGGCAGCTCTCGCAGGCTCCGGTACGGACGGTACGGGTACCGGGACGCAAGGGCGCCGACCTGGATGTCCACGGCGCGGCCGACCGGCTGCGGGCCTGGCGGATCTGGGCCTGGCGGATCTGGGCCGGGTGCCCGCGGGCGCGGGCTCGTGCGCCGGACACCGAGCCCCCTCGGGGCCGCCGACCGAGGGCGGGAGGAACGGGGTCGGCGGCCGGTTTCGCGCGGGAGAGCCGCCGTCCCGCGCGGGGCCCCCGAGAAGGGCCGGTCCCAGTGGACTACGGAGATCTGTGCGCCGGGAGCGTGCGAGAGAGCCCGGCGCGTGCGCACGGTTCACACGGGGCGCATGAAATATCGAAAGCCGGTGCGAGCCCGCTGAGTTGCCGCCCCGCTTTTGACATTCTTTCAATAAGTCGATCTTGCCCAGGCGCCTTGTTGGTCATGAGAGTGTTGTGCGAGGGTGAGCCTCCTGCGCTTGGTCAATGGCCGGGTCTGAATCGCTGTTCGCCATTCCCGGCTGTCGACGGGCTCAAAAAGCTCCTGACCGACGGTCGCCGCACGGCCTTCGTCCCCCGGCCGTTTTCCCGGCGCTCCGTCAAAAAGGTCCACACCAATCAGGACTCCTTTTTCGACGGGCAAGCACCTTTTGTGTGCCACCTTGCACCTCGGAAGGAACCCGCTCCCGTGCGCACCCCCCACCCACCGCTTCCCGCTCATCCGCCCAGTGGCGTTCCGGGCGAGTCCGACGAGGACCTCGCCGCGCTGCTGAGAGGCCGGGCGGGGGACGACACCACCCGTCCCGTCGCCCTGTTGACGGCCCGGCACTGGCAGCCGTCGTACGACTACGCGGTGATCTGCCTCGCCACATCGACGCGTGTCGCCTCGATGGTCACCGAGGCCTCCTTCCATCATGTGCTCGGCCGTCTCGCGGAAGGCGAGCCGGCACTCGCGCTGCGGCCCGACCTGCTCGTGAGCGTGAGGGACACGGTCAAGAACTGGTCGGCGGACGATCGGATATCCGACGTCCTGCCGGACTTGAGGAAACCCGCGGGGGGCCGCGGTCTGCGTGCGGCGAAGTCCATGACGGCCGAAAACCGCAAGGTAGCCGAGCGCGCTTTCCTCGCTCTTCCCGGACTCGCCCGCTGTCTGCTGTGGCACACCGAGGTGGAGGCCGAGTCCCTATCCGTCCCCGCCGCCCTTTCGGGCATCGACTCCGACATCGCCGCCGGGGCCTGGGAGCAGGCCCGCGAACAATTCCGCGAGGGCTGTGTTCGCGCCCACCGGGAACTCGCCCCCAGTCGGGAATGCGGTTTCTACAACCGGCTTCTCGACGTACCGATTCGCCGCGGCGGCGCCTTGCTGCCGGATGTCCAGCAGCACCTGGCGGTGTGCTCCTACTGTCGGCACGCTGCCGAGCAACTCAGCCATTTCGAGGGCGAGTTGGGGGTTCTGATCGCCGAGTCCGTGCTCGGCTGGGGCGCCCGGCGCTATCTCGACTCCCGCCCAGGCCGCGCGGGGCAAGCGCTACGCCACCGGAGCGTCTCCCCCTTCGGCGGCAGACGGCAGCGAGGCGGTGGACGCCCCGCCAAGAGCGCACGCTCCGGAGCGTCCGCCCTCGCCGGAGAGAGCGGACGCACCGCGAGCGCCGGGCGCCCCGGGACGGGCGGACGCCACCGGCTGCTGACCCAGCTCTCCTCGACGGGACGCCGCGCCGCCACGTCCGGTGACCGGCCCCAGCAGGCGCTGGTCACCGGAGCCGGTCTGTCGGCCGTCCTGCTGGCGACCGTGCTCGCGGTCAGCCTGTGGCCGAACGAGGAGGGCGGCGCCGACCCCGCGACCACCACCGGCGCGAGCAGCAACCAGACGTTGCCGCCCGCCCCTGGTTCCGGTTCGCCGACCCCGCCCGCCGTGTCCGCGCCGCCCACCTCGGCCGCACTCCCCGCGAACGCCGGACGGACGCGGCTGCGCAATCTGGACGCCGACCTGTGTCTCGACATCCGGGGCGCGCACCTGGGGGAGGGCTCCGGGACCAGGCTGGCGGTGTGCTCGTCCGCCTGGACCCAGCAGTGGTCGTACGAGAGCGACGGGCTGCTGCGCAGCGTCGCCGATCCCGGACTGTGCCTCGAATCGGGCGCCGACAACGGTGTCCTCTTCCTCAGCGGCTGCGTGGCCGAGGACGCGAAGCGGGGCAAGGACATGCGCTACGACCTCACCGCGCAGGGCGAGCTGTTGCTCCGCCGGGACGAGGGACTGGCCGTGACGCCCGCGTCCACGGACCCTGACACCGATGTCGTGGTCAAGGTCCGTGACGGCTCCGACAAGCAGCGGTGGCGGACCGACGGTTCGTCGACCGGCCCCGATTCGCTGTCGATCGCGGGCACGTCGACCAGCTCGCCCCGGCCCACGGGCGAACCCTCGTCCGCCGACGGCACACCTGTCTCGCCGAGCGGGCCCGTGGAGGAACCGCGGGCAGGCGTATCGGCGGACCCGGGGGCCACGTCGGCGGGGACCTATCGGGGACAGCCCAGGGCGGTGACCGTCGCCGACGGCCACCGCGCCGAGCCCGGCCCCCGGCCCGTCCTGTCGCTGCCTCTCCCCGATGTCGTCGGCCTCTCCGAAGCCGTCGAAGTCGCCGGTATAGGCGAGATCATCGGCGGAATCGGCTCGTAGCACTACGGGGCGTCCACGCCACGGGGCCGTGATGCCACGACGAGCGTGATGCCACGACGAGCGTGATGCCACGACGAGCGTGCGGCTACGAGACGACGTCCCGCGGTGGCTCGCCCGCCACGAAGTCCGCGGCGTTCTGCACGGCGGCGAGCGCGATCCGTACCAGCGTCTCGCGGGTGACACCGGCGACGTGCGGCGAGAGCACCACGTTCGGTGCCTTGAGCAACCGCAGGGCCGGAGTGGGCGGTTCGGGGTCGAAGACGTCGAGGCCCGCTCCGGCCAGGGTGCCCGCGTGCAGCGCGTCCGCGAGGGCGTCCTGGTCGATCAGGGCGCCCCGCGCGGTGTTGACGACGAACGCGGTCGGCTTGAGGAGCGCGAGCCGTTCGGCGTTCAGCAGGTGCCGTGTCGCCTCGGTGAGCGGGGCGTGCAGGCTGATGTAGTCGGACGTGCGCAGCAGTTCGTCGAGTTCGACATGGCGGGCGCCGAGCCGGGCCTCCGTCTCGGCGGACACGGGCTTGGGCCCGGCGTACACGATGCTCATGTCGAACGCGACCGCGCGACGGGCGACCTCCTCGCCGATATGGCCGAGCCCCACGATGCCGAGCGTCTTGCCGGACAGTTCGGTGATGGACTGCTGCAGCCGGGGCAGCGCCCAGTCGGCTTCGGTCAACGCGGTGTGGGCGGGCACCAGTTGCTTGGCCAGGGCGAGCATGAGGGCGAAGGTCTGCTCGGCCACGTTCTGCTTCTCGGCGCCGCTGGAACCGATGTTGCACACGGGTACGCCCCGGTCGCGCGCCGCGTCCAGATCGACGTAGTCGAAGCCGTGACTCGCGCACTGGATCAGCTCCAGGTCCGGTGCGGCGGCGATGTGTTCGGCGGTCACCGGGCCGAGGCCCGTGATGAGGACGTGGGCCTCGCGCAGCGCCGCGGGGTCCTCGTCCGTCGTCTCCACGACGGTGACGCGGACCTGCCCGGGGAAGAGTGTGGCGAGCGCGGCTCCCGCCGTACGGCCGCCCACATGCGGAGAGACGATGGCCAGCACGTTCTTCGTGACGGTCATGCGGTCTCCTCGATGAGGTCGTCGGGGCCGACGGTGGCCGGGCGGGCGTGCCCGGACAGGGCGAGGGTGAGGTCGAACTCGGCGAGCAGACAGCGGACGACGTGTTCGACGCCCGCCTGCCCGTCGAGGCCGAGCCCGTAGGCGTAGGGACGTCCGACGAGGACCGCCCGCGCGCCGAGCGCGAGTGCCTTGAAGATGTCGTCGCCGGTGCGGATCCCGCTGTCGAAGAGGACGGTGAGCCGGTCGCCCACCGCCTCCGCGACGCGCGGCAGCGCGTCGGCGGCGGCGACCGACCCCGCCACCTGCCGGCCGCCGTGGTTGGAGACCACCACGCCGTCCATCCCGGCGTCGGCGGCGTGCCGGGCGTCGTCCGGGTGCAGGATGCCCTTCAGGACGATCGGCCCGTCCCAGTTCTCGCGCAGGAAGGCCAGGTCCGGCCAGGTCTTGCCGGGGTCCGCGAACATGCCCACGAAGTGCATCACGGCGGCGTTCGGGTCCTCGTGCACCGGTTTGGCCAGACCGGCCCGGAACGCCGGATCCGAGAAGTAGTTGGCGGTGCCCACACCGTGCAGGAACGGCAGGTACGCCTGGTCGAGGTCGCGCGGGCGCCAGGCCAGCAGAGGCGTGTCGAGCGTGACGAGCAGCGCGGTGAACCCGGCCGCCTTCGCCCGGTCGAGGAAGCTCCGGGTGACCTCACGGTCCTTCGCCCAGTACAGCTGGAACCAGCGCTCGGCGTCGCCCATGGCCTCGGCGACCTGCTCCATGGGGGTGCTGGAGGCGGAGGAGAGGATGTAGGGGATGCCCTGCGCGGCGGCGGCCCGTGCCGCGGCGCACTCCGCGTCCGGATGCATGATCGACAGCACGCCGATCGGGGCGAGCGCGAGCGGCGCGGGCAGCGGGCGCCCCAACACCTCCACGGACAGGTCGCGTTCATGGACGTCGCGCAGCATGCGCGGCACGATCCTGCGCCGGTCCAGCGCCGCCCGGTTGGCGCGCGCCGTGCTGCCGTTGCCCGCGCTGCCCGCCACATAGCCGACCGGACCGGGGCCGAGCCGCTGCTCGGTGAGCTCCTCCAGCCGTGTCAGATCGGTGGGCAGCCGCGGTACGGCGCCCGTCATTCCGTTCAGATAGATCTCGTACTGGAAGTCGGCCCAGTGCTTCGCCATCCGTACGTCCCGCCTCTCGTCCCTGAGACCGCGCTGTACGACGACGATCCTGGCGACTGTGACAAGTCCCGTCCACCGTGGTGCGCACAACGTGCGGCTGGGATCATCACCCTGTGACAAACAAGCCGTCCGAGGTCCGGGAACGCGTCCGGCAGGAAATGGTCGCCGACCCGCGCGTCGTGGAGGCGATCGTCGCGGCGGTCCACGAACAGGTCCCGGTGTACGCGGCGCTCGACGACAGCCGGCTCCCCGAGGTGAGGGCGATCGCGGCCTGGGGTCTTGAGCGGCTGCTCCACCTCTGGGCCACCGACGGCACGCTGGGGCCGGCCGATCTGCGGCGCTTCCGGGGCATCGCGTCGGCCCGCGCGGCGGACGGCCGCCCGGTGCAGGCGGTGCTGCGCGCCTACCGGGTCGCGGGCACCGTCCTCACGGACGAGGTCGCCGCCCGCGCGCCCCGGCTCGCCGCCGCCGACGCCTTCGCACTAGCCCGCATGCTGCTCGCCACGCTCGACACCCTCTCCGAGGAGATGGCCACCGCCTACGCCGCCACCAGCGAGGACCTGGCCGGTGACCGGACCCGGGCGCTGCGGCTGCTGCTCGACGACCTGATCGCCGGGCGGCACGCCTCGGTGGGCGCGCTGACCGACCGCTCCGCCCGGCTGGGCATCCAGCTTCCGGACCCCTTCTGCCTGCTGGCGGCGGAACCGATCGGCGCGGATCGGCCCGACCTGGCGCACGAAACGGCGACGGACCTGCTCGACACGCTGGCCGGTCCCGGGGGAGAGGCGGCGCCCCTGGCGACGGTACGAGGGTCCAGGGCCGTCCTGCTGCTGCCGCTCGCGGCGTCCGCGCGGGTGGGCGCGGTCCTGGCCGAACGGTCCTGGCGCGGGTGCGTCATCACGGGCGAGAGCCTGGACCGGGTCGCCGTCGCGCACCGGCTCGCCGCAGACGCCCTCGACACCGCGCCGGCCCACGCCCACCGGTCCGGGCGTGTCCTCACGGACGCCGACGCGCAGGTCCTCGCCCTGCTCGCCGGGCGCCCTGCCGCGGTGTCGGACCACATCGCCCGGCTGGTGCTCGGGCCGCTCACCGACACCGCTCAGCGTCATCTGCTGGAGGCGCTCACGGCGTACATCGACTCGGGCTCGGCGAACGCCGCCGCGCGGACGCTGCACCTTCATCCGCAGTCCCTGCGCTATCGCCTGCGGCGCGTCCACGAGCTGACCGGCCGCGACCCGCGCGACCCCTGGCAGCGGCTCACCCTGGACATCGCCCGAACGATCCGCGACTGAGCCGCGGCCATGGCCGGTTTCGCCCCCTCCGCCCCTACGTCCCCGGGGGCTGCCGCCGCGGGCCCCGCTTCGGCCTGGAGGGCCTCGTCCTCGATCGCGGGCCGGGCTGAGACGTTCCAGCGCCGGACGCGAAAGTTTCAGCCCCTCCGGCGTTTGAGGAGCGGGGTCCGGGGCGGAGCCCCAGGTACGGGACGGGTAGGGGCGGAGGGGGCGAACTCCCTCGGTGCGCGGCCGTCGCTCAGGGGTCCCGCGTGGCCCGCCAGCCCCGCCAGCGGTGGACGGCGATCACCGTCACCGGGCCGTCCGGTGGCCGGTTCCGGTACTGCGGGTACTTGTCGCGCAGCGCGTCGACCGCCGCGGCGTACGCGTGGACGACCTCGCCGGACCACGGCGCCCCGAGCCCCGGTTCACCGGGACCGGGACCGCCGGGACCGGGACCGCCGGGCGACGGGATGACGCGCGCGTCGCCGTCCGCCCGCACCCACCACAGTCGCTCCCAGTCCTCGTCGTAGGCGTCCACGAGCAGACAGACGGCCGGACGGGCGGCGATGTTGCGCAGCCGCCGCAGCACCGGTGACCGTTTGGGCTTGTGGTCGACGGCGGTGACGAGCCCGTCGCCGCACTGCGCGAACACGAGCGGCACCAGATGCGGGCGGCCCTCGGCGTCCACGGTAGCCAGGCGTGCCACCCGCGCCGCCAGGAAGCGGCGGCGCGCCTCGTCCTCGTCCATGTCGGGCACGATCGGCTCCGATTCCCCGGCGGCGGTCCTGTGCGGCCGTCAGCGGTGGGTGGACACGGCCTCGGCCAACTCGTCGAGCTCGCGCAGAGTCTGGTCCTCGGGCCGGGTCGGAAGGTAGAGCAGGACGCGCTCGACGCCGAGCTCCGCGTAGCGGTCGAGGGACTCCCGGTCGTGCCGGGCCGCGTACACCACCACGGCCGGCCGGTCACCCGCCGTCTTCCTCAAGTGGCCGATGCGTGCGCCCAGTTCCTCGGGCGGTACGCCGCTCGGCATCCAGGCCGCCCCGTACTCGGCGACCCGGCCGAAGGCTCGCTCGCCGTCGCCCCCGACCCAGATCGGCGGGTGTGGTCGCTGGAGGGGCTTCGGCCGCAGGTGGACCGGGTCGAAGTCGACGAAGTCGCCGTGGAACTCGGCCTCCTCCTTCGTCCACAGCTCGATGATCGCGCGGATCCGCTCGTCCATCAGGCGGCCGCGGCGGGCCGGGTCCGTTCCGTGGTTGCGCATCTCCTCCCGGTTCCAGCCGGCGCCCACTCCAAACACGGCACGGCCGCCGGAGATCAGATCGAGGGTGGCGACCTCCTTCGCGGTGATGATCGGGTCACGCTGGACCACCAGGGCGATCCCGGTGCCCAGCAGCAGTTCGCTGGTCACGGCCGCGGCGGCGCCGAGCGCCACGAACGGATCGAGCGTGCGGTAGTACATGCGCGGCAGCTCGCCGCCGGGTGGGTACGGCGTCTCCCGGCTGACCGGAATATGCGTGTGCTCGGCGATCAGCAGCGCGTCGAACCCGCGCTCCTCCAGGGCCGGTCCCAGCGCCGTGGGACCGATGCCCTCATCCGTGACGAACGTCGACACCCCGAACTTCATCCGTGACCACCTCGTCTCGTCGGCACCTGCTGCCAGTGTGGCGCGGTACCTCCGAAGCGGTGCGGTCATGGCCGTTCCGGCGGGGTCACTCCTCGTCGCCGGGGGCGTCCTGCGGTTCGGCGTCCGGGCCCTGCGAGCGGACCCGCTGCACCTGCTCCAGCGAATCGCGCAGCTCGGCGAGCCAGTCGTCGGTGTGCCGCTGCACCAGCCGGACGCACCACGCCAGGGCGTCACTGCGGCTGCGGGCGACCCCGGCGGCGATGAGGGTGTCGAGGACCTCGCGTTCGGGCTGGCGCAGCCGGGTCATGACCGGCGCGGCGACGTGCGTGAACAGGGCGCGCTCGGTGCCGCACTCCACACCCCAGGAGACCTTCTTGCCGAAGCGGTGCTCGGCCTCGCGGGCGACCGCGACGCGGTCCTCGCGGGTGCGCTCGCGGAATTCCTGGATACGGGACCGGAGGGCGGCCTCCTTCTCGGCGTCCGAGGCGCCTTCGGTGAGCCTCGGCTCGGGGATGCGGCCGACGACGGTGATCTCCTCACGGTCCACCGTCACCTCCGCCAGGCTCTCGAAGAGATCGTCGGGCAGGCGGCCGGCGAACCAGCCGCGCAGCTTCTCGCGTTGCTCCGTTGTAATCATGTAATGACGATTACTCCATTGCGGAGGATGTGCAAGGGGTGCGGGGGGAAGTCCGCCGTAAGCGGAAGGCAAGGCGCCATGCGGGTTGAAGCGGAATGTTTCAGGCCTATTGCTGAGGCATGTCAATCCGGCCAGGTGGCCGTCAGTGACGATCAACAACCGCTCAGTTCCGGGCTTCAGGCGTTCGAATTCTGTAACTTCACGCCACTGATTCAATACTCAAAGTTACTGAAACACGTGGGGTCGATGTGTGTTTCCTGTGCGGACTCGGCAGACTCGCGCTCGCCGAACCGGCACTCGACCGAGCCGGTATCGCATTCGATCGAGCGGAAGGATGCACACAATGCCGAACACCGCGCGCTGGGCAGCGACTCTCACTCTGACGGCCACCGCCGTCTGCGGCCCCCTGGTGGGGTCCGCCCACGCAGCCCCCAGCCTCGCCCCGTCCGGGCTCTACGCCCCCTCTGCCCTGGTGCTCACCACGGGCCACGGACAGAGCGCGGCCGTCGCCACCCCGGAACGCGCCGTCACCCTCAACTGCGCCCCGACCGCCTCCGGGACCCACCCGGCCGCGGTCGACGCCTGCGCCGAACTCCGGGGGATCAAGGGTGACCTCGACGGGCTGACGGCCAGAAACGACGTCTTCTGTACGAGGCAGTACGACCCTGTCGTGGTCACGGTGGCCGGCGTCTGGCAGGGCAAGCGCGTCGCGTACGAGCACACCTTCGCCAACGAGTGCGTGAAGAACTCCTACGGGATGACCGTCTTCGCGTTCTGAGACCGGGATCGCGTGGTCCTTGTGGACATGGACCGGGGCACGTGGCTGGGGAGCGCGAGCCCCGTCGCGAGGTGCCATGTGATTTCGCACCGAGGGTCGGCCGGACAGAGTGGGGCTGTCGGCCGGCCCTCGGCATTTCCGCGTGTACCGCCCGGTCCGTGCGTACCGCAGGACGACGGTCCCGGCCCGTGGACCGCCCCTCCTGCGGGCGATCCGCTGCCGCCCGTGCGCCGCACGGCCCAGGCGCTTCACCGTTCCGAGTCACCCCGGATGCCGACACGGCCGGGACGGCGTAGCCGTGGAACATGGGTGCACTCGGCGAATGGGACCAGCGGCTCTTCACACGGGTGGCCGCGGCGCGGGTGCCGGCGGCCGATCCGGCGCTGCGGCGGCTCAGCCTCGCGGCCAACCACGGACGCCTGTGGCTCGGGACGGCGGCGGGGATGAGCCTGGTCGGCGGGCACACGGCGCGACGGGCGGCGCTGCGCGGCCTCGGCTCCCTGGCGCTGGCCTCGTTCACCGTCAACACGCTGGTGAAGTGGAGCGCCCGCCGCCCCCGCCCGCTGCTGGAGGGCGTCCCGTCGATCCGGCACCTGGCTCGTCAGCCGCACACCACATCCTTCCCCTCCGGGCACTCCGCCTCCGCCGCGGCCTTCGCCACCGCGGTCGCCCTGGAGTCCACGCGTTACGGCGCGGTGGTCGCGCCCGTGGCGGCCGCCGTCGCCTTCTCGCGTGTGTACGTCGGGGTCCACTACCCGGGAGACGTGCTCGCCGGAGTGGCCATCGGCGCGGGCGCGGCCGCCCTCACCTGCCACTGGTGGCCGCCACGCGCCGCCGTACCGGAACGGGAGCGACCCGCGGCGCGGGCGCCCGCGCTGCCGCTCGGCAAGGGGCTGGTCGTCTTCGTCAACAGCCGGGCCGGCGCCGGTGCGCCCGCGGCACCGCTGCCGCCCTCCGAGCGGCTGCGCGCCCTGCTGCCCGAGGCCGAGCTGATCGAGCGCGGCCCCGGTGACGACTTCGCGGAGCGGCTCGGCGCGGCGGCCGACCGGGCCGCGGAGACCGGTGGAGCGCTGGGTGTCTGCGGCGGCGACGGCAGCGTCAACGCCGCCGCCCGCGCGGCGGCCGAACGAGGGCTGGCGCTGGCCGTGTTCCCCGGCGGCACCCTCAACCACTTCGCGCTGGACGTGGGCGTCCCGGACTTCGAGGACACCTCCGTGGCGGTCGCCGGGGGCGAGGCGGTGACGGTGGACATCGGCGTGGCCCGCTCGGGCTCCGGACAGGACATGCCGTTCCTGAACACCTTCAGTATCGGCCTGTACCCCGAACTCGTGCGTCTCAGGGAGAAGTTGGAGCAGCGGTGGGGCAAGTGGCCGGCGGCGGCCGTCGCTCTGGTCCGGGTGCTGAACACCGCGGGCCCGATCGAGCTGACCATCAACGGGCGGCCCCGCCGCCTGTGGCTGCTGTTCGCGGGCAACGGGCGCTACGTCCCCGAGGGCTTCGCCCCCTCCTTCCGGCCGCGCCTGGACGACGGACTGCTCGATCTGCGCCTGGTCGACGGCGACCACCGGCTCGCGCGTACCCGGGTCGTCGCCTCCGCGCTCCTCGGGACCCTGCGTCACTCGCGGGTCTACAGCGCCGAACGGGTTCCCTGGGTGGAGCTGGACGGGATCTCCGGCGCGGACACCCTCGCGTACGACGGCGAAGTCCACCACGGTGCGGCCGGGTTGCGGCTGGAGAAGGAGCGCCGGGCCCTGGTCGTGTACCGGCCCGCCCGGCAGGGGAACGAACTGCGCCAGGAGGCGCGCCGGGTCGCCGCGACGGCCCGCTACCGGCGACGGGTGAGGGGCCGCCGTCTCCCTGCGGACGGCGGCCCCTCGGCCTGATGGGTGAATCGGTCAGGACACGATCACATGTGGACGACCGGTGCGGCGTCCGGGTCCTGGACCGGCTTGCCGCGACGGTAGAGCACCAGCGCGATGAGCGCTCCGGAGGCGAAGAAGCCGGCCGACCACCAGAAGGCGGTGGTGTAGCTCTCGATCGTGGACTGGGCCCGGACCAGCTTGTCCGTCGGGTCCTTGCCGACGAGGTAGCTGGTCGCGGCGCTCGCGGCCAGCGTGTTCAGCAGCGCGGTGCCGATCGAACCGCCCACCTGCTGCATGGTGTTGACGGTCGCGGAGGCGACGCCCGCGTCCTCGGGGGCGATCCCGCTGGTGGCCAGCGACATGGCGGGCGGCATCACCATGCCGAGTCCGGCGCCGATGAGGAGCAGCTGCGGCAGGACGTCGGTCGAGAAGGACGAGCCGATGCCGATACCGGTCAGCCAGGCCATGCCGAGCGCGGCGACCGCGAAGCCCGCGGGGATGACGGCCTTGGGACCGATCCGGGGCACCAGGATCGTGGTGGAGACCTGGGCCATGACCATCAGGGCCGCCATCATCGGCAGGAAGGCCACACCGGTCCTGGTGGGGCTGAAGCCGAGGTTCAGCTGCAGGTAGTAGGTGAGGAAGAGGAAGACGCCGAACATGCCCGCGCCGGTGATGAGCACCGCGAGGAACGAGGCGGCCCGGTTGCGGTCGAGCAGGACGCGCATCGGGAGCAGCGGGTGCTTGGCCCGCGTCTGCCACCACGTGAACGCGCTCAGCAGGATTCCGCCCGCGACGAGGAAGCCCCAGGTGGCCGGTGAACTCCAGTCGTGCGTCTCGGCGTTGGAGAAGCCGAAGACCACGGCGAAGAGACCGGTGGAGACCAGCAGGGTGCCCGGCAGGTCGAGCTTGGAGTTCGCCGCGTCCCGGTGACCGCTCAGCAGCACCCAGCCGCCGGCGAAGGCGACGACCGCGAAGACGAGGTTGACGAACAGCGTCCAGCGCCAGTCGAGCGCGTCGGTCAGGACGCCGCCGAGCAGCAGGCCCACCGCGCCACCGGCACCGGCGATCGCGCCGTACACGCTGAAGGCCTTGGCGCGCTCCTTGGCGTCGGTGAACGTCGTGTTCAGCAGGGAGAGTGCGGCCGGCGCGAGGAGGGCTCCGAAGACACCTTGCAGCGCGCGGGCGGTGACCAGCATCCCGAAGCTGGTCGAGGCGCCGCCCAGGACGGAGGCCCCGGCGAATCCGACGACACCGACCAGGAAGGCGGGCTTGCGCCCGAAGAGGTCGGCGATGCGCCCGCCGAGCAGCAGCAGGGAGGCGAAGGCCAGGGAGTAGGCGGTGACGATCCACTGCCGGTTGCCGTCGGAGAAGCCGAGGTCCGCCTGGGCGGAGGGCAGGGCGATGTTCACGATGGTGGCGTCGAGGACCACCATCAGCTGCGCGATGCCGATGATCGAGAGGATCCACCACCGCCGCTTCGACGAAGGTGCGGACGTCACGTCCGCGGCACCCGTTCCGGTGCCTTTGGTCAAGGTCTGGGACATGGGAGAAGCACTCCAGGGAAGTCGCTCGGTGCGTGCACGTAAACGAAACGGTTTCGTACACATCGACGTTTTGAGGTTAGACCCCGTCGAGCGAAACGGCAACGTTTCGCTAGGCGGGCCGGGTGTGAGCTGCGTCCCACCCATTCCTTGACGTTCATATAACTGCAGAGGCATATTGGAACCATGTCCGACGCCTCCCTCTGGGCCGCCCTCGCCGACCCCCACCGGCGGGCCATCGTCGCGCTGCTCCTGGAGCGGCCACGGGCCGTCGGTGAGATCGTCGAGGCGTGCGGGCTCAGCCAGCCGGGCACCTCGAAGCACCTGCGGGTGCTGCGCGACGCGGGGCTCGTCCGGGTACGGCAGGACGCGCAACGCCGGGTCTACGCCCTCGACCCGGCCCCCATCGCCGCACTCGACGCCTGGCTCGCCCCGTACCGCACGCTGTGGAACGAGAGCCTGGACGCCCTCGGCCGCCGCCTGGACGAGGATCCGGACCGCCTGGCGGGCGAGCCGCCGGACCACCCCGAAGAGCCGTTCCCGCACGATCGAAGGCAGCCGAACGGCGAATCACCCGCACCGAAGACTCCCTCGCCGAAGGCACCCCCACCGAAGGACTGAGCCACCATGTCCGCCGAATCCACCGCCCTCACCGGGACCTACCTCATCCTGGACGACGGCCGCGCCGCCGTCCGCTTCAGCCGCACCTACGACCATCCCGTCGACCGGGTCTGGCGGTTCGTGACCGACCCCGACGAGCTGGCCGCGTGGTTCCCCTCCCGCGCCGAGATGGAGCTGCGCCCCGGCGGCACGATCACCTTCAGCGGCGATCCGAACATGCCGGCATCCACGGGCCGCGTCCTCGCCGTCGACCCGCCCCGCCACCTCTCCTTCGCATGGGGCGGCGACGAACTGCGCTTCGACCTCGAAGCCCTCGACGGCGGGCGTACCCGCTTCACGCTCACCGACGTGCTCGCCGAGCGGAACACGGCCGCCCGCAACGGCGCCGGCTGGGAGGTGTGCCTCACCGCCCTCGACGCGGCGGCACGCGGCGAGCGGTCCGACGGCCCGCACGCCGGGGGGAACGCGCCCTGGAAAGAGATCTACCGCGGCTACGTGGAGGCGGGCGTCCCCTCCGGCGCCCCGGTCCCGGGAACGGACTGACCGCTCAGGCCAGCTGCCGCCGCACCAGCTCGTGCAGCCGCCCGCCCGTGTCCGCCAACAGCTGTGCGGGCGAGCCCTGCTGGGCGACCCGGCCGTCCTCCATCACGATGACACGATCCGCGTCCAGTACCGTCGACAGCCGGTGCGCGATCACGACCCGGGTGGCGTTCAGCGCCTTGGTGCTCTCGATCACCGTGCGCTGCGTCGCGTTGTCGAGGGCGCTGGTCGCCTCGTCGAAGAAGAGGATGCGCGGCCGTCGTATCAACGCCTGGGCGATCATGAGACGCTGGCGCTGGCCGCCCGAGATCGCGCCGCTGCCCGACACGAGCGTGTGCAGACCCATCGGCATCCGCCTGATGTCCTCGGCCAGACCCGCCATCTCGGCCGCCGCCATCGCCTCCTCCGGCGTGTACGGCTCGGTGCCGCAGATGCAGTCGAGGATGGACCCCGTGAACGGCTGCGCGTGCTGGAGCACCACCCCGCACTGACGGCGTACGGCGGACTGGTCGAGCGCCGCCAGATCCTGGCCGTCGTAGAGCACACTGCCCGACACCGGCCTGTCGAAGCCGATCAGCAGCCGCAGCAAGGTGGACTTGCCGCAGCCGCTCGGCCCGACGACCGCCACGAACTCACCCGGCCGGATGTCGAACGACACATCGTCGAGGACGAGCGGACCGTCGTCGGCGTACCGGAACGACAGCCGCCGCGCCTCGATCCCGCCGGACAGCACACCGGGACGGGTGCTCGCCACGCGCACCTCGGGCGTCGCGTCGAGGACCGGCCTGATCTCCTCGAACATCGGCAGCGCGGCCGCAGCCGAGACGAACGCGCCGGTGATCTGGGTGACCGAGGTCAGCAGCATCGTCATCGACGTGTTGAAGGTCAGGAAGTCGGCGGCCGACAGCGAGCCCTGCGCCGGGCCCGCCAGCAGCATGAACATCAGCAGGGAGCACAGCGGCAGATACACCGCGCCCATCACCGTCGTCAGGTTCTTGATGCGTCCGACCTGCCGCTGGAGTTCACGGCTGCGCGCGAACTCGCCCGCCCAGGCCGCGTACGCGTAGTTCTCGGCCGCCGCGACCCGCAGCTTGGGCAGTCCGCGCAGGGTCTGGAAGGCCTGGTTGTTGAGCTTGTTGCTCAGCACCACCAGATGGCGCTGCCGGCGCACCTGCCACAGACCGAGGCCGAGGAACACCGCCGCGATGACCACGAGCATGCCGATCGCGGCCAGCGCCATGGGCACGCTGTACCAGAGCAGCAGGCCCAGGTTCATCGCGCCGACCGTGCCCGCCTGCGCGAGCGTCGGGCCGACACCCGCGAGAAGACGGCGGATCGCGCTGATACCCATCGCGGCGCCGGCGAGCTCACCGGTCGAGCGGGAGGCGAAGAACGCCGTCGGCAGCCGCAACAACCGGTCCCACACGGCAGGTTGGAGGCTCGCCTCGATCCGGCCCTCCATCCGCAGCAGACTCAGGTTCTGCAACAGCATGAACGCCGCCGACACCACACTGGTGACCATCAGCGCGAGACAGACCTGCACGATGAGGCCGTGCTGGGCCTTCGGCACATACTCGCCGAGCACCTTGCCGGTCGCGATCGGCACCAGCGCGCCGATCGCCACGGTCACCAGCCCGCTGATCGCGAGGTTGCGCAGATCTCCACCGGTACCCGTCAGACAGAACCGCAGCAGCCTCAGCGGGCTCAGCCGCCGCTCGGGCAGCGGACGGTAGAACATCACGGCCTGCGCCTCGAACTCCGCCGCGTTGGCCCTCTCGACCGGCGTCTCCCGACCGGACGACGGCTGCACGGCCACATACCCGCCGCGCCGCCACAACAGCGCCACCGGCGCACCGGACACCGCCCGATGACCGACCAGCGGCCCGATGTCGTCGCGCCACCAGCGCCCGTCGAGACGTACGGCACGGGTACGGACACGTGAGGCGAGCGCGATCCGCTCCACGGGGTCGAGCCGCTCGCTCTCCGTGCCGCTCTGCGCCTGCTCGGCGAGGGTGATCCCGGCCGCGCGGGCGACCAGCGCGCAGGCCGCGTACGTGGCGTCCGTGTCGGCCGCGGTCGGGCGCTTCGCCGACGACCTGCCCATCGAGGCGAGCAGCGTGCGGTCGGCCTGGGCGCGAACGGCCTCACCGGCCTTGATGCCCGCCGCCGTACGGTCCTCGTGACCGGCCTCCACCTGCTCGATCCACCGGTCGAGGGTGGACAGCAGCCGGAACTGGTGATCGACCATGCCCTGCCAGACACCGGAGTCCATCAGCAGGTCGGCCGCCGCCTCGGCCCCGTACAGGGAGCCGTACTGCACACTTCCCGGCGGGACCTGCATCCAGAACACGTCGTCGTCGGTGGGCGCCGCCGCGTTCTCCGTGGCCATCGGCGCCTGGAAGAGGATGGACAGGCTGCGTCCGACGCCGAGGGCGAGGGCGTGCTCCAGCGGGCTCGACGCCGGCGGCACGTACCGCGGGTTGCCGTACTCGTCGTACGACCAGGTCGCCGTGTTGGCCTGCTGGTACAGCTCGCGCAACCCGATCCGGCGCACGGCACAGTCGCGCAACGGCCGCCCGACCAGGGTGTGCTGGGGGCCCGCCACCGGGCCGAGCAGCAGGGAGCCCGCTTCGAGCCGGCCGAGGTGATACCAGTGACCCTGCTGCGCGGCGTCGACCGCGAACAGGTCCATGGCGCCCGCGGCCACCAGCCACAGGACCTGCGGCCCCTCCAGGTCGAGACGGCTCAACCCCGCACAGTCGACCGGCATCCCCATCCCGCCGAGCGCACCGAGCACGACGTCCTGCTCGTGGACGCCCTCGTGAACCGTGGTCATCTGATTCCTCCGTGTATGCTCCGCGCCTTCAGGGAGAGTGGAGACGGGTTCCTGCGGAGCAGGGGAAGGAGCTGCGATGCGCTGCGAGGGCGGATCGTGGTGCCCTGGCTTGCAGGTTTGTTCCTTGGTTGTGGTCGCGTTAGCTTGTGGGCGTGTCCAGGCACCCTGTGAAGCGGGCGTTCAGGTACCGCTTCTATCCCAGTGATGCGCAGGCGGCTGAGCTGGGGCGGACGTTCGGGTGTGTGCGGAAGGTCTACAACCTGGCGCTGGCGGCCCGGACCGAGGCGTGGGCGCGGCAGGAAAGGGTCACCTACAGCGCCACGTCCGCGATGCTGACCGGGTGGAAGAAGACTGAGGAACTGGCCTTCCTGAATGAGGTGTCGTCGGTGCCGTTGCAGCAGGCGCTGCGGCACCTGCAGACGGCGTTCGCGCACTTCTTCGCCCAGCGGGCCAAGTATCCGCGTTTCAAGTCCCGCAAGAAGTCCCGTAAGTCGGCCGAGTACACCACGTCGGCGTTCCGCTTTCGCGACGGGAAGCTGACGCTGGCGAAGATGGCGGAGCCTTTGGACATCGTCTGGTCCCGGCCGCTGCCCGAGGGGGTGAAGCCGTCCACCGTGACGGTCTCGCAGGACGGTGCCGGCCGCTGGTTCGTTGCAATGCTGTGCGAGGACCCGACCGTGAAGCCGCTGCCCACAACGGATGCGATGGTCGGCGTCGATGTCGGCCTGCACCATCTGCTGACCCTCTCCACCGGTGAGAAGATCGCCAACCCCAGGCATGGGCGCCGTGACCACGGCCGGCTGGCCAAGGCCCAGCGCAGTCTTGCCCGTAAGGCCAGCGGTGACGGCGCCAACCGGCAGAAGGCCCGGCGCAAGGTCGCGAAGATCCACGCGAGGATCGCCGACCGCCGTCGTGACGGGCTGCACAAGCTGACCACCCGACTCGTTCGTGAGAACCAAACGATCGTGATCGAGGATCTGACCGTGCACACCATGGTCAAGCGCCGGAGTCTGGCCCGTGCCATCAGCGACGCGGCATGGGCGGAGTTCCGCAACCTTTTGGAGTACAAGGCCGCTTGGTACGGGCGGGAAGTGATCGCGGTCGACCGCTTCTTCCCCTCCTCCAAGCTGTGCTCCTGCTGCGGCACCCTCCAAACGAAGCTGCCGCTGCACGTTCGGACCTGGATGTGCGAGTGCGGCACGACTCACGACCGGGACGTGAACGCAGCGAAGAACCTTCTGGCCGCCGGACGGGCGGTGTCGGCCTGTGGAGCGGATGTAAGACCTCAACGGAGAACTCCCGACGGGCAGTCGGCAACGAAGCAGGAAGCCTCACGGCGCAAGCCGTAAGAATCTCCCCCATTCAGGAGGGAGAGCGTCAACTCATCGCTCCCTGACCAGCACGGCATACGGACCGCCGGCCGCCACCAGTGCCTCGTGCCGCCCGCGTTCCACGATCGTGCCGTGTTCGAGAACGACGATCTCGTCGCTGTCCCGCACGGTGCTCAGCCGGTGGGCGATCACCACACAGGCGCAGCCTCGCCTGCGCAGGTTGTCCATGACGGTCTGCTCCGTCTCCGCGTCCAGGGCGCTGGTCACCTCGTCGAGCACCAGGATGCTGGGCCTGCGCACCAACGCCCTCGCGATCTCCAGGCGTTGCCGCTGGCCGCCGGAGAAGTTCCGCCCGTCCTGCTCGACCCGGCTGTGGATACCGCCGGGACGGCGCGTCACGACGTCGTACAGCGCCGCGTCCTGAAGGGCGGCGACGACCGCGTCGTCCGGGATCGACGGATCCCACAGCGCCACGTTGTCGCGGACCGTCCCCTCGAAGAGGAAGACGTCCTGGTCGACGAAGGACACGGAGGCCGCGAGCGCGCCGCGCGGAATGTCCTCCAGGCGCCGGCCGTCGATGCGGATCGTGCCCTCCCAGGGTGCGTACAGCCCCGAGATCAGCCGGGAGACGGTCGACTTCCCGCTCCCCGAGCCGCCGACCAGCGCGACCTGCTGCCCCGGTCCGACCGTCAGCGAGAACCCGGTGAGCAGGGGCTTGTCCAGCGGGCTGTAGCCGAACGTGATGTTCTCCAGCTCGACATGGCCCTGAAGACGCCGGGTGGAATCGCCGGTGCCCGAGCGGGCGTAGAGCGGGTCGGCGCGGAAGTTCTCGACATCCTTGAGGCGGGCCACGTCGGCGGCGAAGTCCTGGATACGGCCCGCGACGCCGTTGAGCCGGGTGATCGGCGCGGTGAACCGGGTGACCAGCGCCTGGAAGGCGACCAGCAGCCCCACGGAGACATGCCCCTCGACCGCCCGCAGACCGCCGATCCACAGGATCAGCGCGCTGTTGAGCATCGCGAGCGTCGGTGCGACGACCCCGAGCCAGGCGCTCGGCACCCCGAGGCGCTGCTCCTCCTCCAGCGTGGTGGCGTGCTGTCCGGCCCATTTGCGGAAGTAGCCGTCCTCGCCGCCCGTGGCCTTCATCGTCTCGATCAACTGGAGCCCGGTGTAAGCGGTGTTGATCAGCCGGGCGCTGTCCGCGCGGAGCTTGGCGGTGCGGGTCGCGCGCAGCCGGATCACCACCCGCATCGCCACCACGTTGAGCAGCGCGACACCGATGCCGACGGCCGTCAGCTGAGGGTCGTACGTGTACAGCAGCACGGCGTACAGGACGACGACGATCGCGTCGACACCCGCGGCCGCGAGATCGCGGGCCAGGGTCTCGGCCACCGCGTCGTTCGACTGGAGCCGCTGCACCAGGTCGGCCGGGCTGCGCTGGGAGAAGAAGGTGACCGGCAGCCGCAGCAGATGGCGCAGGAAGCGGGCGCTGGAGAGCGTCGAGGAGATGATGCGGCCGCGCAGCAGATTCGCCTGCTGCAACCAGGTCAGCACCACCGTCAGCAGCACGGAGGCGCCCATCGACGCGAACAGCACGCCGAGCAGTGAACTCTGACCGCCGATCAGATACTGGTCGATGAACGTCCGGCTGAGCGCGGGCACCGCCGCGCCGACCGCCACCAGGAGCAGGCTCGCCAGCACCGCGGTGGGCATCGTGCCCGAAGTGCCGCGCAGTCGGGCCGGCATGGCCCCCAGCACCCCCGGTCTGCGGCCCCCCTTGCGGAAGTCGGGGCCCGGCTCCATCACCAGGACCACTCCGGTGAAGCTGGTGTCGAAGTCCTCCATCGGCAGGAAACGGCGGCCCTTGCCGGGGTCGTTGATGTGCACGCCCCGGCGCCCGAAGCGGCGGCCCATGCCGTCGTACACCACGTAGTGGTTGAACTCCCAGAACAGGATCGCGGGCACCCGCACCTCGGCGAGCGCGGCCGTGTCCATCTGCATGCCCTTGGCGGTCAGGCCGTAACTGCGCGCCGCCTTCAGCAGGTTGCTCGCGCGCGAACCGTCCCTTGAGACACCGCAGGCGATGCGCAGCTCTTCGAGCGGGATGTGCCGGCCGAAGTGGCCGAGCACCATGGCGAGGGACGCCGCACCGCACTCCACGGCCTCCATCTGGAGAACGCTGGGGGTGCGGACGTTCTTGACCCGGCCCTTGGGAGCACCGCGCCGGGGCGGGGCGGTGCGCCGTCTGTGCCGGGTGTCCGGTGCGGTGGTCACGGCAGGAGCCAATCGACGGGGCGCTGGTCGGCCAGCCGGATCGAAGCCGTGGCCAGGGTCATGGAGGTGAGCGCGTACGGCGGCCCGCCGGCCGACGACCACTTCAGGCCGCTCTTCGTGGTGGAAGAACGGTCGAGACGGACCAGGACGGCCACCGGCCTGCCCTTGTCGGTGAACTGCTCGCCCAACTGGTCGTCGCCCAAGAAGGAGGCGATCTGCTGCCGGCTCTGCACGCTCCGGCCCACCGTCTTCACATGGCCGCGCAGCACGCCGTACCGCTGGGCGGGCACCGACTGGACGGTGAGGTCGACGGCGGCGTCGGCGGGAATCGTGGCGGCGCTTCCCGCGGAGACGTACACCGTGGCGTACAACGGGTCGTCGGCGTGGGCGACCTTCTCCACGGCCGCGACGTTCGCGCCGGTCGAGATGATGGCGCCGATGGTGGCGGCGAGCGCGGTGACGCGACCCGAGGCGACCGTGCGGACGACCGAGGTCTCCCCTTGTGCCGTACGCACCTTCAGTACGGGGGCGTTCGCGGGGAGCCGTTCGCCCTCCTCGGCGAAGACGGCGGTGACCTGGCCGGCGACGGGGCTCTGCAGGATGTAACTGCCCTCCCCGTGGGTGAGGACGGCGGGCGCGCCGACCGTGGAGGCGACGGTGCCCGTCACGGCCCATACGGACGCGGCGGCCATGGCGATGACCGTCACGGACAGCACGAGCCAGCCCTGGGGGCGGGCGAAGCGCACCGGAAGGTCGAGTTCTTCGGGCGACCGCAGCTTGGCGAGGGCCTGTTGACGGAACTGCACGGGACTTGCCTCACCTGTCAGAGAGGTCTACGGCACCCGAGAGTCCCGGAACCGGTGGGGCGGTTCCGGGACTCGGCGGCGTGAAACGCGATCAGAGACCGGCGACCAGGCCGGTGACCGGGGCGGTGTTCAGGCCGGTCACACCCTCGACGGTGCCGACGGCCGTGCCCAGGAGGCCGGAGACCGGGGCAACGCCGTCCACCAGACCGGTGACGGAGCCGACGGCGTTCAGCGCGAGGCCACCGGAGACGTTGTCGAGGTCGGCGTCCGAGATCTCGGCGGTCTGGACACGGGGGGTGGAGTTCATGATGGAACTTCCCTTCATATGGATATTCACAAGGGGGAGAGCGGCCCCCTCTGGGGGGACAGATGACGGCCGCCACCGCAGGGGGTGCGGCTCCCGTTCCCGGGAGCACTGCTGCGACCTCCGCGGTGCAACGGATCAAAGCACGGCCGCGGGGCGGGCTTCCAATCAACCAGGGCTCCCACCTGCGCACTTGCGCTCCATCGGCGGTGAACCGTGCAGGCGCCCACACGCCTCTGCGGCCACTTCTTCACATGCTGCGCGGCATCGATCCACCCCAACCCTTGCGGCTCCCCGGCCGAATGGGGCAGTCCCGGCCCAATGAGGCGCAGGGGGGCGTGCGCCTGTGCAGATCCTCCGCAGGCGGTGACCCGCTTGAGCATGGGCTGTGCAGATTCACTGAACCCGGGATTCCATTACCGGTCATCGACGCAACGTAGCTGACCGGTCGCACACGGTACCCGGTGCGAGGCGGTGTGGCGGAGCCCGCCGGCCGGGCGGAGCGTGAACTCCACCCACCCGCCGGGCGGGAGGGTGCCGGGCCGCCGCGCGGCCGTCGTCGGTCAGCCGAGGATCGCGTACACCGTGCTCGCCCGCGCCGCGATCTCCGTCGACCCCTCGGCGGTCATCGTGATGTCCGCGAAGGCCATGCGGCGGCCCAGTTTGGTGAGGACCGCCTCGATCAGTACGTCCGCGTCCGTCACCGCCCGCTGGAAACTCGTGGACTGCTGAACCGTCGTCATGGGGACGAAAGCGCCGCGGGCCGCGGAGACAGCGATCACCGTCGCCGTGTCGGCGGCCGCCATCAGGGCCTGGCCGGACAGGCCGCCGCCCTCCCGGGCCAGCCGCGCGGACCACGGCAGCCGCAGGACGGCGCGGTGACTGTCCAACTCCGCCACGGACAGGCCGAGGTCGAGCACCCAGGGAGCGAAGTTGTCGGCGAGGATCTTGTCGGCTTCTACGAGGGTCAGCGTCATACGGCGCATTGTTCCCCTTCGGGCCGCCGGATCCCCGCACGGCCACGCGAGCCGGAAAGGCCCGATTGTCTCCGCAATCAACTGCTTTGGCTCAGCCAACTCCCGCTATTTGCAATGGCAGTTGAACACCCCGGGCGACCCACGCGTATCAACAGGCAACCAGGCGCCCCCCAGTCAGCTGCCGGACGGCGGCATCGACCCCGTCCCCAGGAGGTCAAGAGTTGAGTCACAAACGGATACCCAAGCGCAAGGCCGCCATCGCGGTGGGCGGCGTGGCAGCGCTCGGAGCAGCGGCTCTGCTGCTGCCCAACGCCAACGCGTCGCAGTCGAACGGGGACGACGCCACTCCCAGAACCTTCAAGGCGGGCGATGTCTCGGACGTCGCCTCCCAGCTCGCCTCCCAGCTGGGCGCCGCCTTCGCCGGGTCGTACTACGACGCGTCGAAGAACCAGATCATCATCAATGTCGTCGGTAACGACAGCAACGTCGTCAACCAGATCGAGAAGGCCGGAGCCGTGGCGCACCAGGTGCAGAACAGCACCTCCACGCTGCAGGCCGCCGCCAAGACCCTGAAGACGGACGCGACGATCCCGGGCACGGCGTGGTCCGTGGACCCGAAGACCAATGAGATCCGCGTGACCGCGGACTCCACGGTCACGGGTGACAAGTGGGACACGCTGAAGTCGACCGTCAAGGGCCTCGGTTCCGACGTGGCGACCGTCAAGAAGTCCGCGGGCACCTTCAAGACGTTCGTCGACGGCGGCGACGCCATCTTCGGCGGTGGCGCGCGCTGTTCCCTCGGCTTCAACGTCACCGCGGGCGACGGCAGCCCCGCCTTCCTCACCGCGGGCCACTGCGGTGTCGCCGCCGCCCAGTGGTCGGACGCGCAGGACGGCGCGGCGATCGCCACCGTCGACCAGGCCACCTTCCCCGGTGACGGCGACTTCGCCCTCGTCAAGTACGACGACCCGAACACGCAGGCCAACAGCGTGGTCAACGTCGGCAACGGGCAGACCGTCCAGATCAACCAGGCCGCCGACGCCGCCGTGGGCCAGCAGGTCCTCCGGATGGGCAGCACCACCGGTCTCAACGACGGCAGCGTCACCGGCCTCGACGCCACCGTGAACTACCCGGAGGGCACGGTCACCGGGCTCATCCAGACCGATGTGTGCGCCGAGCCGGGCGACAGCGGCGGCTCCCTGTTCACCCAGGACGGCAGTGCGATCGGCCTGACGTCCGGCGGCAGCGGTGACTGCACCGTCGGCGGCGAGACCTTCTTCCAGCCGGTCACCACCGCGCTGGAAGCGACCGGCGCGACGCTGGGAGCGGGAGGCGCCGGAGCGGGAGATGCCGGAGCGGGAGATGCCGGAGCGGGTGACGCCGGAGCGGGTGACGCCGGAGCGGGTGACGCCGGAGCGGTCGACCCGAGCGCCGGCGCCAGTGACCCGGCGGGCGCAGGCGACCAGGCGGGCGCCGGGGCCGACGACCAGGCCGGAGCCGGAGCTGACGACCAGGCCGGAGCCGGAGCTGACGACCAGGCCGGGGCGGGTGCCGACGACCAGGCCGGGGCGGGTGCCGACGACCAGACCGGTGCGGGCCACGACCAGTCCGGAGCCGCCGCGGACGAGAGTTCCGGGTGGTGACCACCCCCTGATGAAGCCGGAGACTCCGGCAGTCAAGAACCACTGACTCGGCCAACGGAACAGGGAATTCCGGTCGGCAGTGGAAAGGTCCGGCCCTCCGGCGGGAGGGTCGGACCGCTCCCTTTTCCCGATCGGGCCGCTCGCCCTTCGTGATCGGGACCTCTCGCTTTCCATGGTCGGACGCTCGCTCTCGGCGAGCCGCGTCGGCTTTCGCGAGCCGGGTCAGCCGAGCGGCCGTACCCGCAGCAGAAGCAGGGCGACATCGTCGGGCCGCTCCTGACCGGCCTCCTCGCCCCGCTGGAGCAGCGTGTCGGCCAGTTCGTCCAGGGGCTGGTCCCCGGTCGCGGCGAACCGTCGCCCGAGGTCGGCGAGGGCGTCCTCGATGTCGACGCCGGGGGACTCGATCAGACCGTCGGTGTAGAGGGCGAGCACGGACCCGGGAACGAGCGGCACCTCCGTCGTCGGATAGGTGGCGTCGGGGTCGATGCCGAGCAGGGGCCCGCCGGCCAGGTCGAGCACCCTGACCTGGCCGTCCGGCCGGCGCAGCAGCGGCGGCGGATGCCCCGCGCGGGCCATCACGGCCACCCCGCGCGCCGGGTCCAGCCGCAGGTACAGACAACTGGCGAACAGCTCGGTGCCGAGGTCGATGAGCAGCCGGTTGGTGCTCCTCATCACTTCCTCCGGCGCCTGGCCGACGGCCGTGTACGCGCGGACGGCGGTGCGGATCTGCCCCATCAGGCCCGCGGCCGTCACGTTGTGCCCCTGCACGTCCCCGATCACCGCCGCCGCCCGGCCGTGCGAGGACACCAGGTCGTAGAAGTCCCCGCCGATGTCCATGCCCTGGGTGGCCGGCAGATACCGCGCGGCCGCCTCGATCGAGGCCAGCGGCGGAAGTGAGGTCGGCAGCAGCGCGGCCTGCAGACCCTGCGCCAGCTGGAGCTTGGCGTCGTACAGCAGGGCCCGCTCCAGCGCCTGCGCGATCAGCCCGCTCAGACTGGTCAGCACCGCCTGCTCGTCGGCCGCGAAGTGGTGGGACTGCGCGTACCCGAGGACGCAGGTGCCCACCGGCCGCCCGGAGGCGATCAGCGGCAGATAGGCCCACGCGCCCATACCGTCGGGTGTCACGTTCCGCGACGGATACAGGCGCTCCAGTTGTTCGCGCGAGTTGAAGAACGCGGGCACACCGGTGTTCAGCGCCTGGGTGCCCGGGGTCTGCTCGCTCAGCGGCAGCCCGTCGAAGCGCTCCACGACGCGCGCGTCCGGATAGCCGCGATGCCCGAGCACGTGCAGGCGGCCGGCCCGGCTGCCGAGGACGACCAGGGCCTGGCTGCCGACGGCGGGCGAGATCTCGTCCGCGATCAGCTGGACCACGTCCTGCACGCCCGCCGCCTCGGTCAGCGCGCTCGCCAGGCTCAGCACGTGGGAGATCGTCACCAGGCGCGGGCTGCCGTCGCGCCGCTGCGGCCCCGCCCGGGTCATCTCGGACACCGGCCGGGCCCGCGAGATGCGGACGCTCAGCCCGGTCGTACTCGGATACAGGCGGAACGACAGCCACTCGCCCGGCGGGCGCAGCGCGACGAACGAGGTCACGTGCTGGCTGATCAGCGCCGCCCGGTAGCGGTCCTCGTAGACCGGGTCGTTCAGCCAGGGCACGGCCGCCCACAACTGGGTGCCAAGGAGGCGGCTGACGGGCACGTCGAGCAGTTCGGCGGTCGCGGCGTTGGCGAAACCGACCCGCCCGTGCAGATCGAGCGAGCACAGCCCGTACGGCAGTCGGGCCACCATCCGTGTGGCCTCCAGCGCGCCGAGCGTGCCCGCCGACGCCGTCGCGGTCGGTGTGAGCAGGTCGGGCTCGGGGCGCATCGGGCGGTGTTCCTCGGCGGCCCGCTCCAGCCGCAGCGCGAGCCGGTCGCAGGCCGCGGTGAGGTGTTCCCGCTCCCGGACGGAGAGGTCCGGAGGATGCGAGCCGGGCCATGTCACGTAGGCGGCGCCGTACACGGTGGTCGCCGTCGCCACCGGCAGGGCCGCGAGCGCGAAGGGGTAGGGGAGCACGACCGCGATCCGGGGGTACCGGCGGGCCATCTCGTGCTCGCCCCCCACCCAGATCAGCCGCCGCTCCCGTACGGCCTCGGCGACCGGGATCGGCGCGCTGAGCCCCACGCGCTCCCACGGCGCGGCGAAGGCCCTCGGCAGTCCGGCGGCGACCGCCATCTCCAGCACCGGCTCGTGGGACGCCAGCAGATACACGGCTCCCGAGTGGGCGTGCACGTCGTCCAGCATCGCGGCCAGCGTCAACGACAGCAGCGGCCGTCCCACCGGGGCCGGCCGACTCGCCGGCGCCTGTGCGGCCCCCTGCCCGTCGGACACGCCGACCACCTCCTCCCGGGACCGCTGCCGGCCTCCGGACCTCCAGGGATCAAGGCTCCCCCCTGAACGCCCATCGCGCACGGCGAGCGGGTGGACCTCGTACGGCTGGTCCGTGCCGTGCCCCTTCGGCCTTCGCCGCCGTGCCACCGAGCCCTGCATCCGGCCGGAGGCGCGGACCGTCACAACTGTCACCCGATCACCCCGCGAAACGCATGAATCAAGATGAGTTCGATTTCGTTCGATAGGCTGTCCCGTATGGGCTCCTTCGCAGGCCCGACGGGTTCGGAACGGTCACAGGGGCTGCGCCGGAGCCCTGGAAGCGCTGTAATTGCGGACGTGGTCAGTGAGGGTGCTGCGGAACGCGAAACGAGAACGTCGCGCGCCGAACTCGCCCTGAAGACGCTCACCGCGGACCTCGACCCGCACGAACGGCTGCACCGTCTGCTCGAACAGGCACTCGTCTTCACCGGTGCGACCGTCGCCGCCGTCTACTCACCGAACGTGAGCGGCGACGAACTGCATCTGGCCGAGTCCGCGGGAGTGCCCAGGACGCTGTACGGGCTCCGCGACAGCTACCCCCTGTCCGGCGGCTCCCCGGCCGTCGAGGCCCTGCGCTCCGGGGAGCCGTGCTGGCTCGGACCGCAGGAGGTCGCCCGCTGCGCCGACGCCCGGCGGCTGTCCTCCCAGGACTTCTCGCTGGCCGTCCTGCCTCTGCGGGACAGCGGCTGCCTGGTCGCCGTCAGCGAGAGTGCGCAGGGCTTCGGCCCCGTGGACCGGGTCTGCCTGGGGATGCTCGCCGACGCCGTCGTCTGCCCGCCGCCCCCGCTGCCGGACGATGTGGCCGACCTGCCCGCCAGTTCCTTCAGTCTCTCCATGGACACAGGGCATGTCGAGGTCGACGGCGAGGTGCTCGACCTGTTCGGGCTGACCTCCGCCGCCTTCGACGGCAAGGTCGAGACCCTGCTGTCGATGACCGTGCCCGAGGACCTCCCCTCGCTGATGTCCGCGGTGGAACCGGACCACATGTCCATCGGCGAGCGCGAGCTGGAGTTCCGCATCCTCCAGCCGTCCGGCGGACACAAGTGGCTCCGGCTGCGCGCCCGCCTGCTGCCATCCGGAGAAGGCCGCCCCGCACGGCTCGTGGGCACCGTCTCCGACGCCTCCAAACTGCGCTCCGGCGTGAACGACGTGGGCCGCGTCCAACGGCTCGCCGCCTCGCTCGCCACCGCCGGCACCGTCCGCGATGTCGGCCAGGCCGTCGTCGCCGCCCTGCGCAAACCCCTCCAGGCCGACCGGATCGCCGTCGCCGAGCTGGAGGGCGACCGCCTCGTGGTCACGCTGCTGGACCCGCCCGAGCCGGAGTTCTGGCCTGAGCTGTGGCGCAGTGAATGGCGCTCGGAGTGGCCCGACGCCCCCGTCCGGGCCATGCCCACGCTCGCGGCGGCCCTCCATGAAGGGCGCCCCGCCATCTGGCCCGCCGGCGCGGACCTGGAGGCCGCGCTCGCCGACGTCGGCCCCGGCGGCCTCGCCGTCCTGCCGCTCCCGGCGGGCGGACGCATGGCAGGGGCCTGCCTGATCGGCTGGGACACCCCGCACGAATTCGGCCCCGACGAGCGCGCCCTGCTCACCGTCTCCGCCGGCCTCGCCGGGCAGGCCCTGGTCCGCGCCCACGCCTTCGACGCCGAGCACGAACTGATCGGCATGCTCCAGCGGACCCTGCTGCCGCGCCGGCTGCCGGGGCTGCCCGGCGCGGTCGCCGTCGCCCGCTATCTGCCGACCACATCGGGCCTGGACGTCGGCGGCGACTGGTACGACGTGATCCCGCTGCCCGACAACCACGTCGCCCTCGTCATCGGCGACGTCCAGGGGCACAACGCCTCGGCCGCGACCCTCATGGGCCAGATGCGCACCGCCCTGCGCGCCTACGCCGTCGAGGGTCACCCCCCGGACGTGGTGGTCTCGCACGCCAACCGGCTCCTGCTCGATCTGGAGACCGACCTCTTCGCCACCTGCTGCTATGTCGATGTCGACATGGAGGAGGGGTCCGCCTGGTACGTGCGCGCCGGACACCTCCCGCCGGTGCTGCGTCACCCGAACGGCGTCACCGAGATCCCCGAATCGGAGGTCGGGCCACCGCTCGGCGTCATCCGGCAGGCCGACTTCCCCATGAGCCCGCTGCGGTTCCAGCCGGGCACCATCGTGGCGCTGACCACGGACGGACTGGTCGAGTCCGTCGAGGTCGACATCGAGGACGGCCTGAACCGGCTTGCCGCGGGCCTCTCCGACTCCGACCCCGCCCACCTCGGTCACGTGGCCGACGGACTGCTCATGGACGCCAACCGCAGCGACGACGTGGCCCTCCTGCTGATGCGCTACGACGGCATGGCGGTGCTCCCGCTCCGTGAGAGCTGGACCGTCTGGCGGGTCCCCGAGGCCGTCCGGCACGCCCGTCGCTACACCCGGCGCGCCCTGCGCGTCTGGGGCGTCGGCGAGCACGTGGACGCCGCCCTGCTGATCGTCTCCGAACTCGTCACCAACGCCCTGGTGCACACCGACGGGCAGGTCAGGCTCGACCTCACCCTCATCAACCACCGCCTGCGCATCGCGGTCGCCGACAACTCGCCCCGTACGCCGATCAAGCCCACCAGCATCGGCTGGGAGGCCACCGGGGGCCGCGGCATCCTCCTCGTCGAGGCGATGTCGGCGACGTGGGGCACGGTGCCGGTGAGCGGGGGCAAGCAGGTCTGGAGCGAGATCGCGCTCGACTGACGGACGAGGTGACACCCTGGGGCGGTGCGCCTCCTGCTGCTGTCCGACACCCATCTCCCGAAGCGGGCCAGGGTGCTTCCCGACCCGCTGCTCGCCGCACTCCCGCTCGCCGACGTCGTGATCCACGCGGGGGACTGGGTGGACACCGCCACCCTCGACCTGCTGGAAGCCCGTTCCCGCCGGGTCATCGGGGTGTACGGCAACAACGACGGTCCCGGCCTCAGGGCCCGCCTTCCCGAGACCGCCCGCGCCGACCTGCGCGGTCTGCGCCTCGGCGTCGTCCACGAGACCGGCGCCGCGCGGGGCCGTGAGCAGCGCTGCGCCGAACGCTTCCCCGACCTCGACGTCCTGGTCTTCGGCCACAGCCACATCCCCTGGGACACCACCGCGCCGACCGGTCTGCGCCTGCTCAACCCCGGCTCGCCGACCGACCGCCGCCGTCAGCCGCACTGCACGTACATGACCGCGACGGTGACCGACGACGGCCGGCTCACCGACGTGACCCTGCACCGACTGCCCCCGCGCACCGGCTGACCCCACGGCTACCGCGGATGGATCGCCCCGCCCGTCGCCGTCAGGGGCATCCCGCTGCCGCCCCAGCGCAGTGCGATGATCTCCGCCGCGACGGACACGGCCACCTCCTCCGGTGTACGCGCCCCGAGGTCGAGGCCGACGGGGGAGCGCAGCCGGGACAGTTCGCGCTCCGACACCCCGGACGCGAGCAGCCGTCCGACGCGGTCGTCGTGGGTACGGCGGCTGCCCATAGCCCCGATGTACGCGGCCGGGCGGCGCAGCGCCTCCTCCAGCAGCGGCACATCGAACTTGGGGTCGTGGGTCAGGACGCAGATCACCGTGTGCGCGTCGGTCGTCGTGCCGCTCAGATAGCGGTGCGGCCAGTCCACGACGACCTCCACGCCCGCCGGGAACCGTCTCGGCGTGGCGAACACCGGACGGGCGTCGCACACCGTGACCCGGTAGCCGAGGAAGGCGCCGATGCGGGCCACGGCGGCCGCGTAGTCGATCGCGCCGAAGACCAGCATGCGCGGCGGCGGTGCGAAGGAGTGCAGGAAGACGGTGACGGCGTCCTCGCGCCGTTCACCGTGCGGGCCGTAGTGCCGTTGCCCCGTGGCGCCCTGGGCCAGCTCGCCGCGCGCGTCGGCGGTGACGGCGACATCCAGCCCCGACGACCCGAGCGAACCGGCCACCCCGCCGGCCCTCCAGAACTCCGTCCCATCGCCCACCTCAGCCGCTACCCCGTCGGTCATCCCGGCCGCCACCGAGTCGGCCGCCCCGGCCACTCCGTCGGTCATCCCGGCCGCCACCTCGTCGGCCGCCGTGGGCGCCACCCGGTCGGCCGCCTCGGCTGTAACTCCGCCAGTCATCCTGGCTGGCGTCCCGTCCGCCGCCCCGGCCGTCACCCCGCCGGGCGGCCCCGGCTCCTCGTTCGGCCACACGGCGAGGGTGGCACCGCGCGGCGCGGGGCCCTCGAGCACCGTCGCCACCGTCACCGGGCGGCCCGCGGCCACCGACTCGGCCACCGCGGCGAAGGACGGATCGTCGGCGGGCGACACCCGCCTGACCAGCAGCGTGATCTCGCCGCCGCAGGTGAGTCCCACGGCGAAGGCGTCCTCGTCGCTGTACCCGAACGTCTCCAGGCGCGCCTCGCCCGAGGCGATCACCTCCTGGGCCAGTTCGAAGACCGCGCCCTCCACACAGCCGCCGGACACACTTCCCACGACCTCGTCGTCGGGACCCACCGCCATGGCCGCCCCCGGGTCGCGGGGCGCGCTGCGGCCGACCGCCACCACCGTGGCCAGCCCGAAGGGGGTTCCGGCCGTGTACCACTCGTACAGCGCCGGGAGGATCTCACGCATCGTCCGCTCCTCTCGCCGCGGTGTGCGTCTGTCTCAAGGATCCGGTCATCCTCCGGGATCCGCTCCGCGGCGGGTCCTCGTCGAGCGTTAATGCGTTGCCGCCGAGGGCGGCCGCCTGCTGCACTACGCAGGACGCGTTCAACCGGACCGAGGAGCAGCAATGCGCACACCGTTCATGTCCACCCAGGAAGGAATCACTCACACTTCGAAGGACATGACACCCGGTGCATATGCTCAACCTGGGAATTCTGGCGCACGTAGACGCCGGTAAGACAAGCCTGACCGAACGACTGCTGCACACGGCCGGGGTCATCGACGAGATCGGCAGCGTCGACGACGGCAGCACCCGGACCGATTCCCTCGCGCTGGAGCGGCAGCGCGGCATCACAATCAAATCCGCTGTCGTCTCGTTCGCGATCGACGACCTCACCGTCAATCTGATCGACACCCCCGGTCACCCGGACTTCATCGCCGAGGTGGAACGGGTGCTCGGCGTGCTCGACGGCGTCGTTCTCGTCGTCTCGGCCGTGGAGGGCGTCCAGGCGCAGACGCGCGTACTGATGCGGACGCTCCAGCGGTTGCGCATTCCCACGCTGATCTTCGTGAACAAGATCGACCGCCGTGGGGCGCGCTGCGATCACGTCCTGGAGAAGATCTCAGAGCGGCTCACCCCGGCGATCGTCCCGATGGGCGAGGTGGTCGAACCGGGCACGCGCGAGGCCCGCTTCACCGCTCACTCGGCCGTCCGGCTGCGGCCGCACCTCCTCGATCCGCTCGCCGACCACGACGAGGAACTGCTGGCCGCCTACGTCGAGGACCGGGTGTCGTACGAGCGGATGCGCGCCGCTCTCGTCACGCAGACCGGGGAGGCGCTGGTGCACCCCGTGTTCCTCGGATCGGCCATGACGGGTGCGGGCATCACCGAACTGATGGCGGGGATCAGGGAGTTGCTGCCCGTCGCGAAGGCGGACACCGACGGTCCGGTGTCGGGCACCGTCTTCAAGGTCGAGCGGGGAGCGGCCGGGGAGAAGATCGCGTACGCGCGGATGTTCTCGGGGACCCTGCGGACCCGCGACCGGCTCGCCCTGCGCGGCGGCGAGGAGGGGAAGGTCACCGCGATCAGCGTCTTCGACCAGGGCTCGGACGTCCGTGAGGCGTGTGTGACCGCCGGGCGCATCGGCAAGCTCTGGGGACTCGGCGCGGTCCGGATCGGCGACGCCATCGGCGTACCGCGGACAACGCCGGCGGGCGGGCACCACTTCGCCCCGCCGACCCTCGAAACCGTCGTCTCGCCCAGCAACCCGACCGGCAAGGGCGCGTTGCATCTCGCGCTGACCCAACTCGCCGAGCAGGACCCGCTGATCGATCTCCGGCAGGACGACGTGCGGGGGGAGATCTCCGTATCGCTCTACGGTGAAGTGCAGAAGGAAGTCATCCAGGCGACCCTGGCCGACGAGTTCGGCATCGACGTCGTGTTCCGCGAGACGACTCCGCTCTGCGTCGAACGGCCCGTCGGCTCCGGCGCGTCGGTCGAGTTCAACAAGAAGGACGCCAATCCTTTTCTCGCGACCGTGGGACTGCGCATCGATCCGGCGCCGATCGGTTCCGGCGTGGACTACCGCCTGGAAGTCGAACTCGGATCGATGCCGTACGCGTTCTTCAAGGCGGTCGAGGACACCGTCATGGAGACGCTGGGGCAGGGAATGCACGGCTGGCAGGTCACCGACTGCACCGTCACGATGACGCATTCGGGCTATTCGCCACGCCAGAGCCACGCCCACCAGGGCTTCGACAAGAGCATGTCCAGCACGGGTGCCGACTTCCGGGGCCTGACCCCGCTGGTGGTGATTGACGCGCTGCGGGAGGCCGGCAGCCAGGTGTACGAGCCGATGCACCGCTTCCGCCTGGAGGCGCCCGCGGACACCCTGGCCGCCGTGCTGCCCGTGCTGGCCGGACAGCGCGCCGTACCGCAGACCACCCAACTGCACGGGGCCTCCTGTGTGCTGGAGGGCGTCCTGCCGGTGGTCCGGACGCATGAACTGGAGCAGCAGCTCCCGGGGTTGACGCGGGGCGAGGGTGAACTGGAATGCGCCTTCGACCACTACGCGCCCGCGGCGCACGGCGCGATCCCGGACCGTCCCCGGAGCGATCTGAACCCGCTGGACCGCAAGGAGTACCTGCTGAACCTGACGCGCCGGGTCGGCGGGTGAGCCGGCCGCGGTGCTTCCGGCGCCGTGCGGCGAGGCCGGTGACGATGCGGGTGACGAGGCGAGTGGCGAGGCGGGCAGGCTGGGCGGGTGAAACGAGAAACTTACTCATGAGTCAGGGGTGTTGACGCCTCCCGGTACCGGCGAGATTGTTGTGGACATGTCGAAGTTGCGTGCGCGTCTGCTCGGCGTCCTCGTACTCCTCACCGGCCTCCTCACGGCGGCGGGCACCCGGCCCGCCGCCGCGGACGGACTCCCCGACTCCCTCTGGTTCGAAGAGTGATGCGCCCGAATTGCCCCCGATGATGGCGTCGTCTCGCCCACCCCTTTCACAAGGAGGACAATCATGTCCGCGACGACCGAACCCAACGTCGGTTCGTTCACCCTCGGCGGTCCGTCGACCGCCGAACCCGCTGAGACGATCGAGGTACCGGAGCACGAAGAGTGGACCCTGCCGAACGGCTTCGCCTGGGTCTTTCCCGGCGAGGGCAGCCGCGGCGGTCTTGTGCGGCCCGTGATCATGGCTGACGGCTTCAACCTCGGCCGGAGCAGGCTTGACTCCCTCTACGAAGGGCTGGAGACCGGCTACCCGTTCATCAGCGAGCTGCGTCGGCGCGGCAGGGACGTGATCCTGCTCGGCTTCGACGAGCGCAGCGCCTCGATCATGGACAACGCGCAGGCGGCCGAGGCCGCCGTCATGCGGACCCTCGCCGACCAGACCGGCGACACCCGCCTGGCCGTCGGCGGCTTCAGCATGGGCGGCATCGTCACCCGCTACGCACTCGCCAAGATGGAGAGGCAGCGGATGGACCACCGGACCGCGCTGTACTTCTCCTACGACAGTCCGCACCGCGGCGCTTCCATCCCGGTCGGCGTGCAGGCGTTCTCCCACTTCATTCCCTTCCCGAACGACTTCGCGCGGCAGATGAACAGCCCGGCCGCGCGCCAGATGCTGTGGCAGCACTACGACAAGGACACCGGCAAGATCGGCATCGCCCCGGAGCGCACGGAGTTCCTGGCCGCCCTGGAACGGGCCGGCGGCTGGCCGCAGATCCCGATGAAGATCGCCGTGGCGAACGGTCGCGCCGACGGGGTCGGCCTGCCGGACGTGAAGCCCGGCGAGGTCGCGCTGCGGATCGACCGGATCTACCCGGACACCACCTTCTACACCCAGGCCCAGGGTGACGGCGTGACGGCCGCCTACCTGAACCGCAGGTTCCCCAAGGCCGAGAAGACCATCACCACCAGCGGCTTCCCGGAACTGGACGGTGCGCCGGGCGGAACCCTGCACACATACAAGATCCTCGCCGACACGATGAAGAAGCTCGGCGGCAAGGTCGACCTGCGGCACGAGGACGTCTGCTTCGTCCCCTCGGTCAGCGCGGTGGCGATCCGTAACATCGAGAAGCAGGACGACCTGTACGTGAACATCAACGGGCTGGAGCCGGGGGAGAGCGAGCTGGACGACTTCCTCTGTTCGTCCACGACCACCGCGCACACGGCGATCACCGAAGAGCTGTGCATCTGGCTCATGGACCGGCTCCCCGACTGATCCCCGTCACGCTCCGGCAGGGCTGCCGTCCGCTCAAGCAGGGCGAACGGCAGCCCCTTCGGCCTTGCCGGGCTTCGCCGTCGCGACCCCCCGGCGCGGGTCTCCCCGCCGTGGTCGGCCGGGCCTGGGACCGGGGTTCGTAAAGAACTGGCCATGGCGCAAAATCGCTCTAGCTCGCCACGATGGCGAATGATCGAATCGGTGCTCGATTAATTTCGGTGGTGGGGGTGGGCTCCGTGCGGGCGAAGTCGTACATGGATCTGCATCGTGAAATGTCCGCGGAGATCGAGGCGGAGCGGCAGTCCGCACTCGAACTGCTGGGTCCCTCCGCCGCCTCGGTCCGGGCGGCGGTCGCCGAACTCCTGCAACACCGGACGTTCGCCTACCCCCTGTCCGTGCTGCCGGTGATAGTCCACGCCGTGGAGACGGGCACGACCGGGCCGGCTGTCCCCCTGGCCGTCGTGCACGAGCTGTGGTGGACCTCCGCGTGCTATCTGGACGACCTCGCCGACGGCCAGGCCGTCTTCGCCGCCGGTGCTCTCGGCGAGAGCGAGGCGCTGCTCGCCACCGTCATCGGCGGAATTCCGCTGCCGCTCCTCGTCGTTCAGTCGCCGCGGATCCCCGAGGCGGCGCGCGGCGTGCTGTCGGCCGAGATCGTGAGGTGCTGGATCACCGCCACCGAGGGGCAGTTGAGGGACCTTCGCGCGGATCTGGGCGCCGCCACGCGCGACGCCGTGGTCACGGCGTACCTCGGTAAGTCCGGAGCGCCGTACAGCATGGTCACCGCCATGGCCGCGCAACTTGCCGGCCGCACGCACGACAGAGTCGAACTCTGGAGGGAGTTCGGCAATGTCTTCGGCATCCTGTGGCAGCTGTTCAACGATCAGCAGGACATCCTGACCGGCCGCAACGAAGACCTCGTGAACGGCACGGTGACCTACCTGCTGGCGTGCGCCCTGGAGAACCCGGACCCCGGGTCGACGGCCCGCGTCCTGGAACTGCACGCCGCCGCACGCACGTCGTCCGATGCCCGCGCCGCACTCACCGACATCCTTCTCGCACCGGACGTGCTCCGTCGGTACGAGGAGGACATCAACGGCTTTCGCGACGGGGCCCACCGCCTCCTGGACCTGCTCGGCGGCGACGCGGCCCATCTGTCCGTCCTGCACGACATGGTGGACCGGGCCTCCCCGATGCTCCTGCGGGCGGCGGAGCCCGTCGCCCGAGCGGTTCCGGCCCCGCACTGAAAGCTACCTCCGCGACACGGCCGTCACCACGAACGCCGCCAGGGCGAAGGCGGTGCCGAGGAGGCATCCCGCGTACAGCCGTCCGCGCAATGAGCGGTACCTCTGCTCGTACTCGGTTCGCAGCTCCTGGCTTCGGCGAGCGGTGCGCTCCCACGAAACCCGTGTGAGGGCAAGGTGGTTGTCCTCGTAGCGGGCCTCCACCTCCTCCCGCTGCGTGTCCGTCAGCCAGACCAGCGAGCGCGTGAAGCGGACGGCCTCGGCGCGGCCCTCGGCACGGGTGGCCGCGATGAGGAGGTGGCCTTCGAGCTCGCTGATCAGGGCACCGGCCCCCGGCTGCCGTTCGTCCATGGCCGTCACCCGAGCTCCTTCGGGGCCGACGGTGTCCGCGCTCCCGCGGCGCCGGCCGCGGGGTGGTGCAGATCGAAGGCCGGGGACTCCGACCGGATGCGCGGCAGGACAAGGAAGTTGTGCCGCGGCGGCGGGCACGAGGTCGCCCACTCCAGCGAACGGCCGTACCCCCACGGGTCGTCGACCTCGATCTTCT